>NZ_CBCRXM010000014.1:0-92387 GCF_965137005.1 Sphingomonas antarctica
CCGCCGAACTTGAAACGCAACGGGCGGGGTTAACCCCGCCCGTTGCTTCACCCGCGCTCATGCGCAACAACACCGGTCTGTCTCTGGTTGCCGCTGGATGAAAGGCGGGGGTCACGTCACCGCGAAGTGAGTTTCCCGACTCATGGCCAAACTGCTGCAGCGGCGCGACCACAAATCAAAGTGAGGCGGGACTAACAATGTGATCCCACCCGGCGTGCAGACTGTTTTAGGCCTAAACTTTCACTAAACTTTCGCGGGGAGAACTGGAAACGTCTCAGGCATTCTAGCGAAACGGCGGCTCGTTGAATGCGCGCAGCTTGCGCGAATGCAGCCGTGGCCCTTCCGCCCGCAATTCTTCGCATGCTGCGATGCCGATGCGCATATGCTCGTTGATCGCGCGCTCGTAAAAGCGGTTGGCCTGGCCGGGCAGCTTCAATTCGCCATGCATCGGCTTGTCGCTGACGCACAGCAATGTCCCGTAAGGCACTCTAAACCGGTAACCTTGCGCCGCGATCGTCGCCGACTCCATGTCGATGCCCACCGCGCGGCTCTGTGAGAAGCGCAGCGCCGATTTGGCATAGAGCAGCTCCCAATTGCGGTCGTCGGTCGTCACGATCGTGCCGGTACGCAGCCGCCGCTTGAGCGTTTCGGCATCCTCGCCGGAGACCTGCGCCGCAGCCCGCGCCAGCGCCTGCTGCACCTCGGCAATCGCCGGGATCGGGATCGCGGGGGGCAGCACATCGTCCAGCACATGATCATCGCGCAGATAAGCATGGGCGAGGACATAGTCGCCGATCCGCTGGCTCGGTCGCAGCCCGCCGCAATGGCCGATCATCAGCCACGCCTCGGGCCGCACCACCGCCAGATGGTCGGTGATCGTCTTGGCATTGGCCGGGCCGACGCCGATATTGACGAGTGTAATCCCGCTCTTGTCCGGCGCGCACAAATGCCAGGCGGGCATCTGGTGCCGCCGCCATGCATCGCCGGCGATGACGCTTTCGGCGTCATGCGTGTCACGCGTCACCTTGATACCGCCGGCGCCCGACAAATGGGTATAGCGGCTGCCTTCGCCCAGCTGGCTCAACGCCCAGCGCGCGAATTCGTCGACATAGCGGTGGTAGTTCGTGAACAGGATATAGCGCTGGACATCCTCGACCGGCGTGCCGGTGTAATGCCGCAGCCGCGCCAGCGAAAAGTCGGTGCGCAATGCGTCGAACAGCGCCAACGGACGCGGCTCACCGGGGGCGGGGACGTAGGTCCCGTCGGCAATTTCGTCGCCAATGTAACTCAGTTCGGTCGCGGGAAACCAGCGCGACAGCTCCGTCGCGGACACCTGGTCGAGGTCCATTTCGGCATCGAGAACGTAGGGGAAGGGGATTTCCTGCTTGCCGGGGCCAACCTCGATGGTGACGTCATAATCCTCGCGCAGCAGATCGATCTGTTCGGCGAGATAGTCGGCGAATTGGCGCGGGCGGGTTACGCTGCTGGCGTAATGGCCCGGCTCGGTCAGCCGACCGAAGGACCGCGACGACCGCTCGACCGCGCCGCCGCCGGGATAATGCACGCGCAATTCGGGGTAAGCAAAGGCGCCAGTGCGGCGCGCCTCCGGGTCGGGCTTTTCGCCGTCGCGAACATAGCGTCCGATCGCGGTGCGGAGCCGTTCGACCGACGCATCGAACAGCGTGGCCAGTTCATCGATAAGTTCGGAAGTGCTCTTGCCTGTCATCGTCCGCTCCTAGGACCGGACGGTGACAGGCTCAAGTCAGCCCATATTCTCGAGCATATAGTCGGCGCTGGACACGCGGAATTCGCCGCCTTGCTCAACGTCGACGCGCTCGACGGTGCCATCGTTGACGATCATCGCGAAACGCTGCCCGCGCTTGCCCATGCCGAACTTGCTGCCGTCCATGGTCAGGCCCAAGGCTTCGACCAAATCGCCATTGCCGTCGGCCAGCATCGTCACCTTGCCGTCGACGCCGTGCTCCTTGCCCCATGCGCCCATCACGAATGCGTCGTTGACCGCGGTGCAGGCGATCTCGTCGATCCCCTTGGCTTTCAGTTCGTCGGCCTTCTCGACAAAGCCGGGCAGGTGCCGCGCCGAACAGGTCGGCGTGTAGGCGCCGGGCACCGAAAACAAGGCGACGCGGCGGCCCTTGAAGTAATCCGTGCTCGACACCTGTTCGGGACCGGCGGCGGTGACTTTGGTCAGGGTCTGCTCGGGAAACTTGTCTCCGGCGGCGATGGTCATGCGAATGCTCCAAGTTGCGAAAATGCCACAGCTTTTTGGGGGCTTGGGACGCCGCTGACAAGGGTGCGTTAACGTGTTGCCTTCAGCGTGTTTTCACAGCAGCATCCGATTCGGGGCTGGGGAGTTGGGGAATTGAAGAAGATCATATTGGCGATGCTGGCGATCGCCGTACCGGCCGGGCCTGCTCAGGCGGCCTGCTGGAGCGCCGAACATATCTCGGCCGCGAAAGTCCGCGACCTGGACACGATGCTGATGGTGTCCGCGCTGCGCTGCCGCCGGACCGACGTGTCGATGATGGACGCCTATAACAGGTTCGTCGTTCAGGACCGCAAAGCACTGGTGAAGGTCAACGACACTTTGCGCGATCATTATCGCGACGCGGGCAATTCAAAGGCGCAGATGGGTGCCTATGACACTTACGTCACAAAGGTCGCCAATCGTTACGGCGCGGGCAGCGAAGGATTGAGCTGTGCGGAGATGCGCTCGATCGTGGATGCCACGGCGGCGGAGGCGCCACAGGTCGAAGCATTGATCGCCGTCGCCGAACGCGCGGGCATCCGGCCGCTCCTCGACGGACCGGCATGCGAGGGACCGTTCTCAACACCGGCGATGACCACTGCCGCAGCCGTAATCGGGCGTCGATAGCCAGTGGGGATGAACATATAAAGACATCTTTATATTTGCCTTTTAAGGGGTAGGCGGCTACGGGCTTGGCATTCATTCATTGCCGGAGACTGACCCGTGGCCACCGCCCCCGTGACCAATTCGCGCACGCCAAATAACAAAGATTATGTAATCGCCGATATCGGTCTGGCCGAATTCGGCCGCCGCGAGATCAACATCGCTGAAACCGAAATGCCGGGCCTGATGGCGCTGCGCGAAGAATTCGGCACGTCGCAGCCGCTCAAGGGCGCGCGCATCACCGGGTCGCTGCACATGACGATCCAGACCGCCGTGCTGATCGAGACGCTGACCGCGCTTGGCGCGACCGTCCGCTGGGCGACCTGCAACATCTATTCGACGCAGGACCATGCCGCCGCCGCGATTGCCGCGACGGGCGTGCCGGTGTTCGCGATCAAGGGTGAGAGCCTGGCCGAATATTGGGACTATGTCGGCTCGATCTTCGATTGGGGCAATGAAACCTGCAACATGATCCTCGACGATGGTGGCGACGCGACGATGTTCGCTCTGTGGGGCGCCAAGCTCGAAGCCGGGCAGACCATGCCCGCACCCGAGAATGAGGAGGAGGTCGAGATGCAGCGTGCGCTCAAGGCGTTCATCGCCAAGCGTCCGGGCTATCTGACCGAAACCGTCAAGAATATCCGCGGCGTTTCGGAAGAAACCACCACCGGCGTCCACCGCCTGTACGCCATCGCCAAGAAGGGCGAGCTGCCGTTCCCCGCGATCAACGTCAACGACAGCGTGACCAAGTCGAAGTTCGACAATCTCTACGGCTGCAAGGAATCGCTGGTCGACGCGATCCGTCGCGGCACCGACGTGATGCTCGCCGGCAAGGTCGCCTGCGTTGCCGGCTTCGGTGACGTCGGCAAGGGTTCTGCTGCATCGCTGCGCAACGGCGGCGCACGCGTGATCGTGACCGAAATCGATCCGATCTGTGCGCTGCAGGCGGCGATGGAGGGCTATGAAGTCGTGACGATGGAAGAGGCCGCGACGCGCGCCGACATCTTCTGCACCGCGACGGGCAATGCCGACGTGCTGACCGTCGATCACATGCGCGCGATGAAGGACATGGCGATCGTCTGCAATATCGGCCACTTCGACAGCGAGATTCAGATTTCGGCGCTGCAGAATATGAAGTGGACCGAGGTCAAGCCGCAGGTCGACCTGGTAGAATTCCCCGACGGCAAGCAGATCATCATCCTGTCCAAGGGCCGTCTGGTGAACCTCGGCAACGCGACCGGTCACCCGTCGTTCGTGATGTCGGCATCGTTCACCAACCAGACGCTGGCGCAGATCGAATTGTGGACCAAGCCGGGCCACTATGCCAACGACGTCTTCGTCCTGCCCAAGCATCTCGACGAAAAGGTCGCGGCGCTGCACCTGGAAAAGCTCGGCGTGAAGCTGACCCAACTGACGCAGAAGCAGGCCGATTATATCGGCGTGCCGACCGCGGGGCCGTTCAAGCCGGATCATTACCGCTACTAAAGCACGCAAGGCTGCTCTAACGGCTCAGTGATGGGCGGGACGATGCAATCGACGATATTGGCGGCGGCGCTCGGCCTCTGGCTGGCGGTCGCCGCCTGCGCACTTGCAGCGGGCTTGATTCTCCGGCGGCGCGCGAGGGGTGCGCTCGCCGGAGTTGCGCGGCAGGACAGTCTTGCCGACTTGTCCCCGGCACTCGCGCTGATCGTGCATGGCGACAATCGTATCGAGGGATCGACGCGTCTGGCTATGCTGCTTGGTTTTGATCGCATCCCCGCGACGCTCGCCGCGCTTGAAGCACAGGACGCGGGTTTGTCCTCGGGGGATGCCGCCGCACTTGCCGCGGATGTCAGTGGCGCACGGCAGGGCGGGAAAAGCTTCATGCGCCCGGTGGTGCCGGTCGGATCGCAACGAACCTTGTTTATGATCGGTCAGCCCGCGCCGCGCACCGTAGCGGCGCGCGGGGTGCTCGTTTGGGTGATCGACGCCACTCGAAACCAGGGCGAGATGGCCCAGTTGCGCCACGACGCTGATCGTGCGGGCCAAGCCTTTCGTACTTTGTCGCGCCTGATCGAAGCCGCCCCGGTGCCGATGTGGCATCGCGGTCCCGATCTGCGCTTGACCCTCGTCAATCGTGCTTATGTCGATGCCGTCGATGCCGTCGATGCCGAGGATGCGGTTAAGCGTGGTGTCGAACTGGTCGAAGGTTCGGCTGGCATCGGCCCGATCGCTGCCGCTGCCGCTGCGCGCGATGCGGGCGAAGTGCGTCAACGGATCGTTCCCGCGATTATCGGCGGCGCACGTCGCGCGATGCGCATCGTCGATGTGCCGCTGGGGCAGGCAGGAGTTGCCGGCTACGCTATCGATACCGACGATCTTGAGCGCGCACGCGCCGATTTCCGGCGCTTTGTCGACACCCAACGTGACACGCTCGATCGATTGTCGGCGGGTGTCGCGCAGTTCGACGCCGACCATACGCTCAGCTTTTCCAATTTGCCGTTCCAGCGGATGTTTGCACTGCGCCCCGAATGGCTCGCCGATCGTCCTGAATTCGACCGTGTGCTGGACAGGTTACGTGAGGCCGGGCGCATCCCCGAAGCGCGCGACTTCCCGGCGTGGAAGCGCGAAAAGCGCGACTGGTTTACCAATCTGGCCGGTGCAGCGGAGGAAAGCTGGCTGCTCCCCGACGGCAAGCACCTTCGGGTCGTTGCTCAGCCTTTGCCCGATGCCGGACTCTTGGTGATTTTCGAGGATCGCACCGAACAGGTTCAATTGCTCAGCGCGCGTGACACGCTAATCCGCGTCCGTGAAGCGACGTTCGACAATCTGTTCGAAGCGGTTGGCACGTTCGCTGCCGATGGGCGCTTAAATCTGTGGAACAGCCGGTTCCGCGACGTGTGGCAGCTCGACGACGATTTCCTAGCCAGTTTTCCGCGGATCGACGCGCTCGCGGAAGCCGCTGCCCCGCTGATCGCCAGCGAAGGTGGGGCGACAACCATCCGCGAGGCGGTGCGCGCAGCCACGATGGAACGGCATGCACGGACAGGGCGGATTTCGCTGACCGACGGGCGGCATTTCGAATATTCGGGTGTGCCGCTGCCCGACGGCAACGCGCTGCTCATCATGCTCGACGTCACGGACCGGCATCGCGTGGAAACCGTCTTGCGCGAACGCGCCGACTCGCTTGAGGCTTCAGACAAGGAACGCACCGCCTTCGTCGCCAATATGAGTTATGAATTGCGCCAACCGCTGACGTCGATCGCCGGGTTCGGTGAGATGCTTGAGGGCGGCTATGCCGGGAACCTTGGCGCGCGCGCACAGGAATATGTTGCCGCGATCCTCGAGGCGGTACGCCGCCTGAGCGTGCAGGTCGATCAGGTGCTTGCCGTGGCTGAGCAAGATGCTGGGCTGGGCCAGGAGGTCGCGGTGATCGAAATCGGCCCGCTGTTGCGAAAGCTTGCGGACAAGCACGGCCTTAAATGCACTATGCCCGATAGCATCGGCGGTGTCGCGGCTTCTGCCGAAGCCGTCATGCAGTCGGTCGAAAAGGTCATTGCGTCGATCGGCGGCGGTGCCGCTCAGTTGGCAGTCACGACAGGGAATGGCGTCAGGGTGGCTATCGCCGGCGCCCCCGCCGGGACGCTGCCGGGTGAAGACGTGCTGATCGATCTGCGCGCGATGATGGCGGAACATCGCGGTTCGATCGCGGTCGCACGCCGGGCGCACGACGTCCCGGTCGTGACGCTCAGCTTTCCGCGATGATTCTGGCTGACGAAGCTGCGACGCAGGCGGCCGGTGAATCGTTGGGCGGCAGGCTGATCGTCGGCGACGTCGTCATGCTTTCGGGCCCGCTCGGTGCGGGCAAGACAGTGTTCGCGCGCGGGTTACTGCGCGGGTTGGGATTTTCAGGCGAGGTGACCAGCCCGACATTTCCGATCCTGATCGAATATCGGCCACCCGACGTGCGGATGCCACTGGGGCATGCGGATCTTTACCGGATCGAAGACCCTGCCGAACTTGAGCAGCTGGACCTTGAGGCAGCTCTCGCCGACGGCGCACTGGCGATCGAATGGCCGGAGCGCTTGCCGGCGGGACGCTGGCCTCAGGCGCTTCGTCTCACGCTCATCACGGAGGGAAATACGCGTCGCTTGACAGCCGAAGCAGGGTCGGGCTGGAGGGACCGATGGCCGATCCGATGACCCCGCCGGTCGCGGCGGCCGACTTCCTTCAAGCTGCTGGATGGGGCGGTGCGCAGATCCTTCCGCTTGCCGGCGACGCTTCGTTCCGCCGCTATTTCCGTGTCCAACACGACGCCCGGCGCGCGGTCCTTATGGACGCGCCGCCGCCGCAAGAGGACGTAGGCCCATTCCTCGCCATCGCCCGGCATCTGACTGCCGTCGGCTTCCGTGCGCCTAGCATTCTTGCGGAGGACCGCGCGACTGGCCTCCTGCTGATCGAGGATCTGGGAGACGCGCGGATGCGTGAGACGATCGACGATAATCCGTCCCTGGAATTACCGTTGTACGAGGCGGCGGTCGATCTGCTTGCGGTGCTTCAGGCACACCCGCCTGCCGATCTGCCACCCTATGACATGCCGGTTCTGCAACGTGAGGCTGGATTGCTCACCGAATGGTTTTGTCCCGCCGCCGGTCTGGACGTCGATCTGGCGGCCTACGCCGCAGCATGGGACGAAGTTCTGCCGCAGGTCGATGTCGCCGAAGTCACCGTGCTGCGCGATTATCATGCCGAAAATATCATGCTGCTAGAGGATGGTGCGCTGGGCCTGCTCGACTTTCAGGATGCCTTGGCGGGGCACCGCGCTTACGATCTCGTCTCGCTGTTGCAGGACGCACGCCGCGATGTTCCTGAAGCTGTCGAGGTCGCCATGCTCGACCGGTTCTGCACCGCAACCGGTGCCGGAGCCGACTTCCGTCCGGACTATGCGATCCTCGGCGCGCAGCGGAATGCCAAGATCGTCGGGATTTTTACGCGCCTGTGGAAACGTGATGGCAAGCCGCGCTATCTCGACCTCCTGCCCCGGGTATGGCGGTATCTCGATCGCGATCTTGCGCATCCGTCGCTCGCTCCCGTCGCCGCTTGGTTCGACGCCAATATTCCACATGACAAGCGCGGGACTATCACACCATGAACCGCAAACCGCTCGCGTTGCGTGTGCGACAGCATGCAAGGATGCCGACCATCGCGATGGTTATGGCGGCGGGCCTCGGCAAGCGCATGCGTCCGCTGACCGCGTCGCGTCCCAAGCCGTTGGTCGAAGTAGCGGGCAAGGCACTGATCGACCACAGCCTCGATCGCTTGCGCGCGGCGGGAATTCGCAACGTCGTAATCAACGTCCATTATCTCGCCGACGCGCTGGAGGCCCATCTTCGCCGGCACGCCGGCGACCTCGACGTCATGGTGTCTGACGAACGCGACGGGTTGCTCGAAACGGGCGGCGGCATGGTCAAGGCGCGCGCACATCTCGGCGATCAGCCGTTCCTGACCGTCAACAGCGACAATCTGTGGATCGACGGCCCGATCGACGCCATCAATCTCCTTGCCGAGCGCTGGGACGATACGACGATGGACGCGTTGCTGCTGCTCGTCCCGCAAGCACGCGCGCATGGCCATAACGGGCGGGGGGATTTTCACATGGACGCGGTAGGTCGGCTGATCCGCCGCAAGACCGGCCGCGTCGCGCCGTTCGTCTTTACCGGTGTGCAGTTGGTTTCGCCGCGCCTGCTGGACAATGCTCCCGAAGGTTCGTTTTCGACCAATATCCTGTGGGACCGCGCGATTGCCGAAGATCGTCTGTACGGCGTGGTCCATCAAGGATTGTGGTTCGACGTCGGGACGCCCGCGGCGATCCCGCTGACCGAGGCCGTACTCGCCGATGGCTGAGGCGTCCCGCCGACGTCCGCGCGTTTATTCGATCCCGCTGCATCGCAGCTTTGCCGATGCGCTGGTCAACGGCCTGCTCGCGCGCACCGCCAGTGACCGGATGCGTCTTGCCCGTGCCACGATCCTGACCGCGAGCAACCGCGCTGCACGCACCATCAACGATGCATTCGTGCGACGCGCAGAGGGGGGATTGTTGCTCCCGCGCATCGTTCCGATCGGCCAGGCGGGGGAGGCGCTCGCCGCCGATCTGTTCGATCAAGGCGCCGAGCCAGTTCCGCCGGCCATCGATCCGATCCGCCGCCAACTGCTTCTCGCCCGCTTGATCGAGCGCGGCGGGGAACGACGCGGCGGAGAAGCGCTGCGCATGGCCGCCGAACTGGCGCGTGTCATCGACGAACTTGGCGTCGAGCGGAAAACCGCAGGCGACTTGCGCGATATCGAACTCGCCGAAGACTTGGCGCGGCATTGGCAGACCTCGCTCAATCAACTGGCAGTGCTGATCGAACAATGGCCGATCGTGCTCGACAGCATCGGCTGCGTGGAGTTGACCGAGCGCCGTAATCGCCTGCTCGGACGGGCGAGCGCATCATGGCAGGACACGGCGCCGCCGGGTATGATCATTGCCGCAGGGGTCACCAGTGCCGCGCCGGCAATCGCGGATCTGCTCCGGGTCATCGCACGCCTGCCGGGCGGACAAGTCGTATTGCCGGGGCTGGATCTGGGCAGTCCGGACGAGGAATGGGACGCGATCTGGGGCGGAGAGGGCGCGCGCCCGATCGAAACGCATCCGCAATATGCGCTGCGACTGTTGATCGAGCGGATGGGCGTGGCGCGCAGCGACGTCGTCCGCTGGCGCTGGGGCGACGGCCGCCCACGCCAGGCCGTGCGTGCGCGGCAAGTGTCCAACGCCTTCGCGCCCGCCAAATTCACCGCCAAATGGGCCGAGCTGAAAAACCCGCTCAACAAACTGCGCGGGGTCAGCCTCGCCGAATTTGCGACGCCGGCGGATGAGGCACAGGGCATTGCCATCGCGTTGCGCGAAGTGCTGGAAACGCCCGGCAAGACCGCCGCTCTGGTCACGCCCGATCGCGCGCTGGCTCGCCGCGTCAGCGCGCATTTACGTCGCTGGGGCGTGCAGGCCGATGACAGCGCCGGTACGCCCTTGTCGCGTGAACCGATCGGCACGCTGATCCTCGCCGCCGCCAATGCGATTGCCGAAGACTTTGCACCAGTGCCGCTGCTCGCTTTGCTTAAGCACCCGCTGGTGCAAGCGGCGGAAGGGCGCAACGATTGGCTGGCGGGGGCTCGCAAACTCGACGCGGCGCTGCGCGGACCGCGTCCGGCAGGCGGACTGGGCGGCGTCACGGCATTCCTCAGCCAATCTGGCGATCCGCGCAGCGAACGCATTCGTCGTGCCGCGCTGCCTTGGTGGATCGAGGCGAGTCAGGCTCTCGAGCCGCTGGCGCGGGAGGCCGATGCGCTGACCGACCAATTGCTGCGGCTTGGCGATGGCATCCGTGCGCTGGCCGGTGAAGCAGCGTGGGCTGGCACAACAGGCCGCGATGCTGCGGCGCTGTTTGACGATCTCACAACTCATGCACCCGACGGTCCGAGCGGGGTCACGCCGCGGGAATTGGTCGAGCTGCTGTCCGACCTCCTCTCCGGGATCGCGGTGCGTCCGCCCGCGGGCGGTCATCACCGCATTGCCATTCGCGGGCTGATCGAATCGCGGCTGCAATCGGCCGATCTGGTGATCGCTGCCGGGCTGAACGAAGGCGCGTGGCCAGCCGAGCCTGCGCCCGATCCGTGGCTTGCCCCGCAAGTGCGCATTGCGTTGGGCATGGGTGCGGCGGAACGGCGCATCGGAATTGCGGCACATGATCTGGCCAACGTCCTCGGCGCGCCCGAAGTGCTGCTGACGCGGTCGCTGCGCGAGGCGAGCGGGCCCGCGATTGAGTCGCGTTTCCTGCTGCGGCTGAAGGCAATGCTTGGCGATCAGCTTGAGCCCGACGCGCGATTGCCGCATTTGAGCGCGACACTGGATGCCTCGGCGCTGCCACCTCGGCGCGTGTCGCAACCTGCGCCTAATCCGCCGGTTTCCGCGCGGCCGATAAAAATCTCGGTGACCGAAGTCGATCGCCTTAAGGCCGATCCTTTCGCCTTTTACGCGCGCGCAATCCTTAGGCTCTCGTTGCTCGACATGGTCGATGCCGATCCCGGTCCGGCATGGCGCGGCAGCGCGGTGCATGCGGTCTTCGATCAATGGTTCAAACTCGATGGCTGCGCGCCCGAAAAGCTGCGCCCGCGCGTCGAGGATTTGCTGTCCGGTCCCGGCGTCCACCCCGTCATCCGTGCGCTGTGGCAGCCGCGAATCATGGAGGCGGTGGACTGGATCGCCGAACAGGTAGTGAAGGACGCAAAAGCCGGGCGGACGATCGCCGATACCGAAGTAAGCGGGGAGGTCGAGATATGCGGCGTGACGCTGCACGGTCGCGCCGACCGGATCGACCGGATGGCCGACGGCTCCCTCGGCATCGTCGATTACAAGAACGGTAAACCGCCATCGCCCGGCGCGGTGGAACAGGGGTTTGCAATGCAGCTGGGGCTGCTCGGGCTGATTGCAGAAATGGGCGGCTTCAAGCCATTGACCGGCAGCCCGACCGATTTCGAATATTGGTCGCTGGCCAAGAACAAGGATCAGTTCGGACAGCGCAAGAAGCCGTTCAAAAAGGGTGGCGAACTGGCGGCAGGCAATTTCGTCGAGCGCTCGCACGCGGATTTCGAAAAAGCAGCGGACAAATGGCTGACGGGCGACGCGCCGTACACGGCCAAGCTGGTTCCCGATTTCGCGCCTTACGACGAATACGACCAACTGATGCGCCTCGACGAATGGCTCGGTCGGGAGCGCGCGTCGTGAGCAGCACGGCAAAACTCCGTCCGGCGCTAAAGGGCGCGCAATTGGGGGCCAGCGCACCCGCCGAACATGTCTGGCTGTCGGCCTCAGCGGGGACGGGTAAGACGACTGTCCTCGCCGCGCGCGTGCTGCGCCTGCTGATGCGCGATGTGCGGGCCGAGGCAATCCTGTGCCTGACCTTCACCAAGGCGGGCGCGGCGGAAATGGCGCGGCGCGTGCGCGGCGATCTCGCGCGTTGGGTGCGGTTGGACGAGGCGATTCTGTTCAACGAGATCGAGGCGCTGGGTGAGGACGCCGGCCCAGCACAGATCGCCAAGGCGCGGCAATTGTTCGCGCGGTTGCTTGAAGCGCGGGGCGGCGGGTTGCGCGTGATGACCATTCACGCGTTTTGCCAGACCTTGCTGTCCGCATTTCCGATCGAGGCGGGGCTGACGCCGGGATTCCGCCCGATCGAAGGGCGTGAGGCGGATACCCTGGCGGCGATTGCCCTGAGCGATATGGTCAATCGCAGCGAGCGCGAGGGCGGTGGGTTCGTCCGCCAGTTGCAAGCATTGAGCCGTCGCCTGGGCGAAGACGGAGCGCGCAGCTTCCTGGAGCGCGGCAGCAAGGCGCTGCCCGCGTTGGAGGAATTGGGGCCGGGCTTGCAGGCCAAATTGCGCACGGCATTCGACGTCCCGCTCGATTTCGATGCGAGCCACATTTGCACTGCCTGTCACGACGACAATTTCGACCGCGCATCTCTGCAGCAAATGATCGCGATGAACCGCGCCTGGGCCACCAAGACCGGGCATGCCGCCGCTGACGCGATCGAAGCTTGGCTGGCACAGCATCCCGACGCGCGAGCCGGAGGGCTTACCGAACTGGCGTCGGTGTGGACGACGCAAGCGGGTACGCTCCGCAAAGGCGGGCCGAAAGATCCGGGTTACGACGATGTCCTGTTGCGTGTGTCGGCGTGGTGCGCTGAATTATGTGCGCGGCAAGCGCGCGTGGCGTTGGCCGATAACGTCGCCGAGGCGCTGGAGGCAGCGCGATCCTATGGGCGGGCCTATACCGACGCGAAGCAGGCGCGCGGGCGGGTCGATTTCGACGACATGATCCGGTTGACACGCAAACTACTGCGCGAGCCCGGCATCGGTGATTGGATTGCGTACAAGACCGATCAGCGCACCGACCACATTTTGGTGGACGAGGCTCAAGACACCAACTTCGATCAATGGGCCATCGTTGAGCGATTAACCGAAGAGTTTTTTGCTAGCGATTGGGAGAAGCAGCGCGCCGCTTCCCGGACGCTGTTCACAGTCGGCGATTTCAAACAGGCCATCTTCTCTTTTCAGGGGACCAATCCACAGGAATTCGAAAATGCGCGCCAGCGTTATCACGCGCTGGCGACGGCGAACCAGATGCACTTCGCGCAACTGTCGCTCGATGAATCCTATCGCACCGCACAGCCGATCCTCGATGTCGTCGATGCGACGCTGACGGCACTGGGACCGGAAGCGATCGGGCTGCATGCCGAGCGGCTCAACCGGCATGTGAGCGGGCGGCGCGATGCCGATGGCGGGGTTTTGTTGATGACGCCGGTCAGTGTTGCCGATGCCGGGGACGAAGGGGACGAAGGCTGGCTCGACGATGCGACGCGCAAGCTGGCGGATCAGATCGCCCGGCAAGTCGGCGAATGGCTGCGCGATGGCTACGCGCCGGGCGGGGGTGAGGCGCTGGAGCCGCGCGACGTCATGGTGCTGGTCCGCAAGCGTGCCGACCTCGCTGCGTTGCTGGTGGCCCGGTTGCAGGAATATGGCGTGCCCGTCGCGGGCGTCGATCGGTTGCGGCTGCGCAGCCCGCTGGTGATCAAGGATTTGATGGCCGCGATGCGTTTCGGTGCGCAGCCCGAGGACGACCTCAACCTGGCCAATTTGCTCGTGTCGCCCCTGATCGGCTGGTTGCAGGACGACCTGTTCGCGGCGGCCTATGACCGGAAGCAGGCGTCGTTGTGGTCGGCGGTGCGTGACCGCGGCGACGCGACGGCGAATGCGCGTCTGGCGGCACTGCTCAATGCGGCGGATCGCGTCACGCCTTATGCGTTTCTCGAAGAACTGCTGTCCGGCGAGATGCAAGGACGTCGCAAGCTGATTGCACGCATGGGGGAGGAGGTCCGCGCCGCGATCGACGAATTGCTCGGCGCGGTGTTGGCTTACGAGGCCGAGCATGTCGCGACCTTGCAGGGTTTCATCGACTGGTTCGATCGCGGCGATGGCGAAATCGTCCGCGATTCGAGTGAGCCGGGCAATGCCGCGCGGGTCATGACCGTCCACGGGGCCAAGGGGCTCGAAGCACGCTTGGTGATCCTCGCGGATGCGTGTGCCGACCCCGAAAAGGCGCGTGATGGGGAACTGACGGTGGAGATTGGCGGCGTGCGGGTGGTGATCCCGACGCCGCCGACCTCTGACCGCGCGCTGGTTCCTGCGCTGGCCGATGCCCATGCCGCGCAAAAGGCAGCGGCGCTGGAGGAGCATTGGCGGCTGCTTTACGTCGCAATGACGCGCGCGCGCGATCAACTGGTGGTCGCGGGCGCGCTGACCGGGCGGATGACCGAGCCTGCGCCGCAGAGCTGGTACAATGCGGTGCTTGCCGGGATGGAGGCGGCGGGGGCTGTCGAGACCGCCGATGGTCTGGCGTTCGGCATGCAGATGCGTCCGGGTGCGCGTTCGGCGAAAGCCGTCGTCGTCCAGGTGGATCGCCCGAATTGGCTCGACCGGGCGGCTCCGGAGGAAGCGAAACCGAAACGTCCGCTCGCACCGTCATCACTCGGTGTGGACAGTGTCGCGCAGCCGCCCGCCGGGCCAGGTCTGGCGGCGGCGGCACGGCGCGGCACGTTGCTGCATGGTCTATTCGAGCGTTTGCCGTCATTGGCGCCGGACGTTCGCGCTGCGAGCGTCCGCAGCTGGCTCTCCGCGCGAGGCGTACCCGATGCCGAACAGGACGCGCTGATCGACCCGGTTTGCGCGATCATCGGCGATCCGCGCTTCGTGCGTCTGTTTTCGGGCGAGGCTCTGGTCGAAGCGCCGATCGCCGGCGTGGTTGGCGGCGAGACCATTGCGGGCACGGTCGACCGGCTGGTCATTGGCGACGTGATCGAAGTGGTCGACTATAAAACCGGTCGCCGCGTACCCGCGACGCTCGATGCGATTCCGGGATATCATCTCAGCCAGATGGCGGCCTACCGCGATGTGCTCCGCGCGGTGTTTCCGGGCCGACAGGTGCGCGCCAGCTTGTTGTATACCGAGGGGCCAGTGCTCCACACGCTCGACGATATGCTGCTCGATGCGCACAAGCCCGACTTCACGGCGCAACAGCAAAGCCTTTTCGTCGCCGGTTGAGCAGGCGGCCCGCGCGTCCTACATCAGGATCAAAGGAGATTCCCCATGGCGACGAAGCAGGTAACCGACAGCAGTTTTCAGGCCGATGTGATCGGTGCCAGCGGCCCGGTGCTGGTCGATTTCTGGGCCGAATGGTGCGGCCCGTGCAAGATGATCGGCCCGTCGCTCGAGGAGATTTCGGAGGAACTGGGTGAGCGCGTGACCATCGCCAAGCTGAACATCGACGACAATCCCGATGCCCCGGCGAAATACGGCGTGCGTGGTATCCCGACGATGATCCTGTTCAAGGATGGTGCACCCGCCGCGACCAAGGTCGGTGCGGCGCCGAAGTCGCAGCTCAAGGGCTGGCTCGAAAGCGAACTCGCCTAACTGCGATAGTCGGCGTTGATCGAGATGTAGCCGTGGGTCAGGTCACAGGTCCAGATTGTGGCCTGACCATCGCCCAGCCCGAGACCGACGCCGATGGCGACGTCCGAACCCTTGAGGTGCGCCGCGACGGGGGTTTCGTCATAACCGGGCACGCCGGAACCGTCGCGCGCGACTTCCACGCCGCCGAAGCTGATCGACAATTTGTCGCGGTCGGCGGGTTGGCCGGCCTTGCCCACCGCCATGACGACGCGACCCCAGTTGGCGTCTTCTCCGGCGATGGCGGTTTTGACGAGTGGCGAATTGGCGATGCTCAAGCCGATGATCCGCGCGCTTTCGTCGCTTTCGGCGCCATCCACCCGGATCTCGATGAATTTTGAGGCGCCTTCGCCGTCGCGGATGACGCCATGGGCGAGTTGGCGGCAAAGGTCCGTCAGCGCAATCTGAAACGCGTCGGCATCCGCACCTTCGCGTGAGGTGAGGGGGTCACCCTGTCCGGTCGCGAAGGCGAGTACGGTGTCGCTGGTCGAGGTGTCACCGTCGACGGTGATGCATGAAAAGGTTTCGGCGTTGGCGCGTTCGAGCATCGCTTGCAGCACCGCCGGTTTGACCGCGGCATCGGTAAAGATGAAGCCCAGCATCGTCGCCATGTCGGGCGCGATCATGCCGCTGCCCTTGATAATGCCCACGAGCGTCACCGTCCGACCGCCAACTATCGCCTGCGTCATCGCCGCCTTGGGGAACGTGTCGGTGGTGCCGATGGCGTTGGTCGCATCGAGCCAATCGGCCACCGGGGCGACCAGTGCGGCATCGATGCCGGCTTCAGCTTTGTCGATGGGTAGTGGCACGCCGATCACCCCGGTCGATGCAACAAACACGTCCGAGGGCTGGCACTCCAGACTTTGCGCGACGCGGGCGGCAATCGCCTCGACCGCTTCTCGGCCACGGCTGCCGGTGAAGGCGTTGCTGTTGCCCGCGTTGACGACCAGCGCGCGCGCGTGGCCGAGCGTCAGTGCCGCGCGGCACCACTCGACTTCGGGAGAGGGGCAGCGGCTTTTGGTCGTGACGCCCGCAACGGTGGTGCCCTCGGCAAGCAGTGCCAGCGTAAGGTCGCAACGACCCCAATCCTTGTAACCCGCACGCGCCACGCGGAGTTCGACACCGGCAATGGGTGGCAATTCGGGAAAGGGCAGCGCGAGCGGGCTTATTTCAGACATGCAGCCATTCCTTCACGTCCCACGACGCCTGCGCGCGCGGCAATCGCGTTGCCGTAGCGACGGACATAGCCCTTGGGGACGACGGCTTCGCGTTTTTTGGGCAGTGGGAATACCGCAGCCATCCGCGCCGCCTCGATCGTGGTCATGTGTTCCGCGGAATGGTGGAAATAGCGCTGCGACCCGGCCTCGACACCATAGGTGCCGATGCCCGTTTCCGCGAGATTGAGATAGACCTCCATGATCCGCGGCTTGCCCCAGATCGTTTCGATCAACACGGTAAACCAGGCTTCGAGCCCCTTGCGGAAATAGCCGCCGCCTTGCCACAGGAAGGCGTTTTTCGCGGTCTGCTGGCTGATCGTCGACCCGCCGCGAATGCGCCCGCCGTCCTGATTACGCTCGAACGCCTTGCGGATCGCCTCGGCATCGAAGCCGTGATGCGTACAGAAACGCGAATCCTCCGCGGCGATTGCGGCGCGTGCCATGTTTGGATCGATGCGCCTCAGCGGGGTCCAATCCTTGTCGATGCCGTGCCCCTGCACTGCGCCGCCGATCATCGTGAAGGTCACCGGCGGCGGGACGAATTTGTAGATCATCACCCACAGCACCGATCCGCCGATGAAGAACACGATCGCACGGCCTAGCCACCAGCCGAGGCGATAGATGCCGGTGCGTTTGGTGGTTCTTTTAGTGGTGCGACGCCGGGCCATGACGTCGGCGATAGCGGGGCGGTCCGGAGTGGACTAGTCCACAAGCATGCACCGAATCGTATTGATCGCCATGTTGATCGCATCGCCGGCACTGGCGGACGACGACGCCTGCTTCGAACTGGGTGGGCAGGGCATCGCCCCGTGCGCGACGCCCAAGGGGAAGGTCGCGCTGGAAAGCAATTTGGTCGACTGGACGCGCGATGGCCATGGCGCGGATCGCCAGGACACGACCGCGCTGGCCGCCAGCATCGCGCGGATCGGGCTGGGCGCGCTGACCGAGGCGCGGGTCGCATGGACGCCGCTGATCCTCGACCGGCCCATTGGCGGGCCGACGACGCGCGGGATCGGCGACCTGACGCTCGGCGCCAAGCACCAGTTCGGCAAGGATGCGCCGATCGGGCTAGCGCTGCAGGTGACGTTGCCGACCGCCAGCAATGGCGTGGGGCAGGGGACATGGAGCGCGACGGCGATCGTGCCGATGCAGTTCGAACTGTCGAAGACGGTGTCGCTCGACCTGCAGGCGGAGGCCGATGCCGCGGCGGACCAGGATCGGTCGGGGCGGCATTTCGCGTGGAGCCTGGTCGGCGGTGTGGAGCTCGATGTCTCCGAAACGCTGGCCGTGGTCGCGGATCTGAAACGGCTGCGCGACGATGATCCGGTGGGCCACTCGACCGCGACGACCGCTGGCCTCGCGCTCAACCGCAAGATTGGGCATCACGGTCAGGTGACGTTGAGCGGGGTGGCGGGGCTCGATCACGACGCACCGGTGGCCGAAGCGTATCTCGGCGCTGCGCTGCTGTTTTGACGGCGAAGCCGACCACTGGCGGCGTGCCTTTGCCGCAACGCTATCTGGCGATCGCCGCGATGTCGGCGGGCAGCGCGCTGGTGATCATCGACGGCGGTGTCGCAAACGTCGCCTTGCCGACGATCGCCCGCGATCTCGGGACGTCGGCGTCGAGCGTGGTGTCGATCGTCACGATCTATCAGGTGACGCTGGTCATGCTGATGCTGCCGTTCGCCGGCCTTGGCGAGCGGGTCGGGCTGAAGCGGACGTACCAGACGGGGCAGCTGATCTTCACCGTCGCGACCTTGCTGTGTTTCTTTGCCAAGAGTCTGCCGTTCCTGTTGATCGTCCGCGCGGCGCAGGCGGTGGGCGCGGCGTGTGTGCTGGCGGTGGCGTCGGCGCTAATCCGCCAGATTTATCCGTCGGACCAGCTGGGCCGCGGGCTCGCCATCAACGCGGTGGTCGTGACCAGTTCGGCCGCCGCCGCGCCGACCATCGGCGGGTTGATCCTGGGCATTGCGCCGTGGCCGTGGGTGTTTGCCGCGGCGATTCCGTTCGCGTTGATCAGCCTGCTGCTGGGGCGCGCGATCCCGGCTCCGAAGCCTCGATCGACGCACTTCGATTTCGGCGGCGCAGTCCTGTGCGCGGCGATGTTCGGCCTGATCATCGGCGGCCTCGAAAGCGCGGTGCATGGCGACAGCCCGGTGATCTCGGCGGCCATCGTGGCGGTCGGGCTCGTGGTCGGATGGTATTTCGTGCGGCGTGAGATCGGCAAGCCGGCACCGATCCTGCCGGTCGATCTGCTGGCCCAGCCGGTGCTGGCGCTGTCGGCGATCGGCGGCTTTCTGGCCTTTACCACGTCGATGACCTTGCTGATCTCCACGCCGTTCCGGCTGCATGATTACGGCTTCACAGCGGCGGCGATCGGCGCGGCAATCATGCCTTGGCCGCTGACCAACATGATCGTCGCGCCAGTGTCAGGCTATTTGTCCGACCGTATTCCGGCGGGCCTTCTCGGCGGGGTCGGCATGGCGATATCGGTGACGGCGCTGACCCTGATCGCGACCATGCCGGCCGATCCGAGTTACTTCCAGGTGGCGTGGCGGATGGCGCTGTGCGGGTCGGGCTTCGGGCTTTATCTGCCACCCAATGCGCGACTGCTGGTGGGCAGTGCACCGCGCGAGCGGGCCGCTGCGGCAGGCGGGCTGGTCTCGACCGTCTGCCTGACCGGCCAGACCGTCGGCGCGACGCTGGTGGCAATGCTGCTCGCGCTGGGTCTTGGCACCGGATCGGTGCCCCCGTTGGTCAGCGCGTCGCTCGCGACAATTGCCGGGCTGTGCAGCATCGCCCGCCTGCGACCCTCGATCCGCAATCCGACCAAGACCGAAGTGGACGAGGGCGTACCGACGCTCAAACAAACACGCTGATCACGCCAGCGCGGGCATCAATCCCTTGCTACCGGCGATGCGCTGCATCGCCTTTTGCAGCTTGTCGAAAGCGCGGACCTCGATCTGACGGACGCGTTCGCGGCTGACGCCATAGACCTGGCTCAATTCCTCGAGCGTCTTGGGGTCTTCGGCGAGGCGGCGTTCGGTGAGGATGTGCTTCTCGCGATCGTTCAGATCATCCATCGCTTCGACGAGCATGGCGTGGCGAATATGCTTTTCCTGATCGTCGGCAATGCGGACATCGTGCAGCGGGCCTTCGTCCACCAGCATGTCCTGCCACTGGCCCTCGCCATCCTCGTTGAAGGAGACGTTGAGGCTGGTATCGCCACCGCGCGCCATGCGGCGGTTCATGCTGGCGACGTCGTCTTCGCTGACGCCCAGATCGGTGGCGATCTTGCGCAGGTTCTCGGGCGACAGATCGCCATCCTCGAACGCGTCGAGATTGTTCTTCATCCGGCGCAGGTTGAAGAACAGTTTCTTCTGGGCGGCGGTGGTGCCCATTTTCACGAGCGACCAGCTGCGCAGGATGAATTCCTGCATCGACGCACGGATCCACCACATCGCGTATGTCGCGAGGCGGAACCCGCGATCGGGCTCGAATTTCTTCACGCCCTGCATCAGGCCGATATTGCCTTCGGAAATCAGTTCCGAAACCGGCAGACCATAGCCGCGATAGCCCATGGCGATTTTCGCCACGAGACGCAGGTGGCTGGTGACCAATTTGGCCGCCGCTTCGGGGTCCTGATGCTCCTGAAACCGCTTGGCGAGCATATACTCCTCCTCGGGCGCGAGGAGCGGAAACTTGCGGATTTCGGACAGGTAACGGTTCAGGCTTTGCTCGCCACCAAGAGCGGGGATCGTTGCCGGAACTCTGCTTTTCGCTGCCATGACGTCGTACTTTCTCCCTGACCCAGCCTCATCGAGCGCCGCGTCGTTCTTGTTATACCCTAAGTGCCCTGAATAGTTCCTGCATGTCCACGGGCATTGGACTATCGAACGCGATAGCTTCGCTTGTGACCGGGTGGACAAACCCGAGCCGCGTGGCGTGGAGCGCCTGGCGTTGGAAGTTTAGTGGAAGTTTAGCCCTGGAACGCCCGCCATATACCGGATCGCCGATGAGTGCGTGGCCGATCGACGCCATATGCACGCGAATCTGGTGCGTCCTGCCGGTTTCCAACCGGCATTCGATCAGCGCCGCGTCGCGCAATGCTTCGAGCGTGCGATAATGCGTGACCGCGCGTTTGCCGCTGCGAATGATCGCGACCTTCTTGCGATCGTGCGGGCTGCGCGCCAGCGGTGCATCGACCGAGCCGTCTCCAGGAATCCCTTGTGAAATCGCCAGATAACGCCGGTCGATGGTGTGCGCGGCGAATTGCTTGGCCAGACCTTCATGCGTCTTGTCGTTTTTCGCCACGACCAGCAGCCCCGACGTGTCCTTGTCGATACGGTGGACGATGCCCGGTCGTGCCACGCCGCCGATGCCCGACAAACGTCCTGCGCAATGGTGCAGCAAGGCGTTGACCAGCGTACCGTCGAGATTGCCCGCCGCCGGATGGACGACGAGGCCGGCGGGCTTGTCCACGATCAGCAGATGATCGTCCTCGAAGATCACATCGAGCGCGATATCCTGCGCCTCCGCCTTGTCCGGGACAGGCAGGGGGACCATCACGACCACATCGCCCGTCACAATCTTGGCGGATGGATCGCGCAGCGCAGTCCCGTCCGCACGCCTCACATTTCCGCTCGAAATCAGCACCTTTAACCGTTCGCGCGACAGGCTTGGGACTGCCGCCGCCAGAGCGCGGTCGAATCGCCAACCAGCGCTTTCTGCCAGCAGCGAAACTTCCAGTGTCGAAACCCCCCGGTCCATTGCTAAAGGAAGATGGTGACGACGGTCGGAATTTCAATGGCGCTGCACAGGCGGCTGATCGCGCTGGCGGCGGCCGATCCGGTGCGCGAAGTTTGCGGGCTGTTGCTGGGAACCAACGATATGGTCGAGGCCGTTGTCGAGGCGCGCAATGTTGCTGTCGATCCGGCGAGGACATTTGAAATCGACCCGCATGTGCAGATCGAAGCGATCCGTGCGGCAAGGACCGGCGCGCCGGCGGTGATCGGGTGCTATCATTCGCATCCAGGGGGTGTCGCGCAGCCATCTTCGCGTGATCTGGACATGGCGCGGCCGGGCAGTCTGTGGCTGATTATCGCTGGCAACGTTGTGACCGCGTGGGGGCGCGGAGAGGCAGCGTTCGAACGTGTTTGCCTCGACGTGGCGTGACCGCAATCGGGTAGATCGTGCAAACTGTGTTGGAAAAGACACAACATCGTTGTAGCATGGCCACGTGACGACCGCTCCCCGCTCGCGGCTATTCCGCCGCCGCTTCATCCTGTGGGTGGCCCGGCGGTCTTGGGTGCCATGGGTCGAAGCCGGTGCGGCGGTAGCGCTCATCGTCATGCTGGCGCTCAGCTACACGGTATTCAGTCATCAGGGCACGGGGTCGGCGCCGCTGACCCCACCGTTGGTGGCCGCGTTGCTGATCGCCAGCCTGACGCCCGCAATTCTGCTCCAGGTCCTGATCGGACGCCGCATCGCCAAGCGCCGCGCGGCGGCATCGCCGGTCGGTGGGGGTGGGCGGCTGCATGTCCGACTGGTCGCGATCTTTTCGACGATTGCCAGCGTGCCGATGCTGCTGGTCGTCGTGTTCGCGTCGCTGCTGTTCCAATATGGCGTCGAGTTCTGGTTTTCCGACCGCGCACGCGGGATGCTGGAGAACGCCTCGAGCCTGGCGCAGGGCTATTATGAGGAAAAGCAGCTTGCGGTGTCCAACGAGACCGTGACGATGGCCGGCGACCTGCGCGATTATCTGCAGCAGGCGAACACGCAAAGCCCGGCGTTTGCCGAAGGCTATGCGTGGCAGGTGCTGTCGCGCAATCTCACCGAATCCGCGATCGTCGAGGTCGCGCCGAACGGCACGCCGCGGACCATCGCGATGGTCAATCCGGACGCGCGACCGGTCGAGAAGCGCGTGTCGGCGGACATCCTCGCGCGGCTGCAACGCGGTGTGCCGGTGGTGGTGACCAATGCGCCAGACCGGATCGAGGCCGTGACGCGGCTGTATCCGGGGCGAAATATCTATCTTTATGCGTCGCGCATCGCCGATCGGCGGGCGCTGGCGCAGACCGAACGCGCGCGCGCCGTGCTGGCGGATTACGATAGTTTGGTCGACCGCTCGCGACGGCTGCAGCTGCAGTTCAATGCTGCGCTTTTCGTCATGGCGCTGTTGATCGTCGGGATCGCGGTGTGGATCGCATTGCAGGTTGCCGACCGACTGGTGCGGCCGGTGGGCGAGTTGGTCGATGCCGCGCGGCGGGTGACGGCCGGCGATCTGGCCGCGCGTGTGCCGCAGACCCGCAGTCGTGACGAGGTCGGGACGTTGTCCAACGCCTTCAACCGCATGACGTCGCGGTTGGAGACGCAGACGACGACGCTCGAAACGCGGCGGGCGTTGATCGAAGCGGTGCTGTCGGGCGTGTCGGCAGGCGTGGTCGCGATTGGCGCCGACCGTCGTATCCGCATCGCCAATGGGCCGGCCGGCGGGCTGCTCAACCTGCCCGAAGATCGCGGGGTCGGTCGTTCGCTGGCGATATTCGCGCCCGAACTCGACCAATTGGTCGCCGATGGGGCGGGGGAGGCGATCGTCGAACTGACCCGCGCGGGAGAGATGCGGACGCTGGCCGTGCGCATTGTCGCCGACGAAGCTGGCCGTGTGTTGACGTTCGACGACATTACCCAGCAACTGACCGATCAACGGCGCGCGGCGTGGTCCGACGTGGCGCGGCGCATCGCGCACGAGATCAAGAACCCGCTGACACCGATCTCGCTCGCCGCCGAACGCCTCAAGCGGCGGTATAGCAGCCGGATCGGCGAGGATGACGGCACGTTCAACCGCCTGACCGACACGATCGTGCGCCAGGTCGGCGATTTGCGGCGGATGGTCGATGAATTCTCCAACTTCGCGCGCATGCCCAAGCCCGTGTTCCAGCGGGAACCGATGTTCGACATCTGCCGTGAAGCACTGTTCCTGCACGAAGTCGCGCATACCGGTGTCGCGTTCGAACTCGACGCGCCGGAGGGGCCGACCTTCATGGTGTGCGACCGGCGACAACTGGGTCAGGCGCTGACCAACCTTGTCAAGAATGCAGTCGAAGCGATTGAGCAAAAAGCCGAAGGCCCGCCGCAAGGCGTGGTGTCGCTGGCGCTCGCGGCGCAGGACGGGCGTGTGACGGTGACGATCGCGGATACCGGGATCGGCTTGCCCGAAGATCGCGAGCGGCTGTTCGAACCCTATGTCACCACGCGCGTGCGCGGCACGGGGCTGGGGCTCGCGATCGTCAAAAAGATCGTCGAGGAGCATTTCGGAACGATCGGTTTCGACGATGCGCCGGGCGGCGGGACGATCGTTCGGATCGCGTTCGACGCAGCGGCGCTCAGCGACTGCGACGGCCAGGAACTGCCGGTACTGACGACTTCAGGAGAACGATAATGGCGCTCGATATCCTTGTCGTCGATGACGAACGCGACATTCGCGAGCTGGTCGCGGGCGTTCTGGAAGACGAAGGCTATGCGCCGCGCACCGCCGCCGACAGCGACTCCGCGCTCGCCGCGATTGCCGAGCGGCGGCCGAGCCTGGTGCTGCTCGACGTATGGTTGCAGGGATCGAAGCTCGACGGGCTGGAATTGCTCGACGTGATCAAGGCGCGCGATCCGTCGCTGCCGGTGATCATCATATCGGGGCATGGCAATCTCGACACGGCTGTCTCGGCAATCCGCCGCGGTGCGATCGATTTCATCGAAAAGCCGTTCGAGGCCGAGCGCCTGTCGCTGTTGGTGGCGCGGGCGACCGAGACGGCGCGGCTGCGCACCGAGAATGAAAGCCTCAAGGCGCGCGCCGGCGGCATGGACGACGAATTGGGTGGCGTGTCGGGCGCAATCAATTCGGTCCGCGCGAACCTAAAGCGCGTCGCGCCGACCGGCAGCCGCGTGCTGATCAGCGGCCCGCCGGGTGTCGGCAAGGATGTCGCCGCGCGGATGCTGCACAATTGGTCGCAGCGCTCCAACGGGCCGTTCATCGTCGTCAGCGCGGCGCGGATGGAACCGGAGCGTGTCGAGGAAGAATTGTTCGGCGTCGAGGAGGGCGGCGAGGTCGTCCGCCCCGGGCTGCTCGAACGCGCGCATGGCGGGACGTTGTTCCTCGACGAGGTCGCGGACATGCCCCTGACGACGCAGGGCAAGATCCTGCGCGTGCTGACCGATCAGGCGTTTACCCGCGTCGGGGGCGCGCGGACGGTGCGCGTGGATGTGCGGGTGCTGTCGGCGAGTTCGCGCTCGCTGACCGAGGAAATTGCCGCCGGGCGGTTCCGTGAAGATCTGTATTACCGCCTTGCCGTCGTCCCTGTGGCATTGCCCGCGCTGGCCGACCGGCGCGAGGACATTCCGCCGCTCGTCGAGCATTTCGTGGCGCGTTACGCCGCCGAACGCCGCGTGCCGACGCCGCAGGTCGCACCCGAAGCCTTTGCCGCGTTGCAGGCCTATGACTGGCCGGGCAACGTGCGCCAGTTGCGCAACATCGTCGAGCGCACGATCATCCTTGCGCCGGGCGACCGGATCGGGCGGATCGATGTCGATTTGTTGCCACCCGAAGTGATGGGGGAGGGATCGTCCTCTGCAACGACGGCGCCGAGCGTCATGGGCGCGCCGTTGCGCGAGGCGCGAGAAACCTTCGAGCGTGAATATCTGCGCGTCCAGATCCGGCGGTTTTCAGGCAATATTTCGCGCACTGCGGCGTTTATCGGGATGGAGCGATCGGCACTGCACCGCAAACTCAAGCTCCTCGGGCTGACCGAGTTCAAGCCGGATAGCGACGAGTAGGGTTGCAGCGCAGCAACGGTTCGCTACATTCCGCTTGCGCGAAAAAATCGCGCCAAGAGCAAGAGGCGTACCCCGATGGCCGAAAAGGCAAACAATCTCCAGGATCTGTTCCTGAACACCGTCCGCAAAGCGAAGACCCCGGTGACGATGTTCCTGGTCAAGGGCGTCAAGCTGCAGGGCATCATCACCTGGTTCGACAATTTTTCGGTGCTGCTGCGCCGCGATGGCCAGTCGCAGCTGATCTACAAGCACGCGATTTCGACCGTGATGCCGAGCAATCCGCTCGACCTCGCGCCGGTCGCCGCAGCGTTCGCCAATCCCAGCGCGCCGCGCACCCGCCAATTGCAGGATGTGTTCCTGTCGGCGGCGCGCGCGCAGGAAAATCCGGTGACGATGTTCCTCGTCAACGGCGTGATGCTGCAGGGTGAGATCGCGGCGTATGACTTGTTCTGCATGCTCCTCCAGCGCGACGGCATGGTGCAACTGGTTTACAAGCACGCCGTTTCCACCGTGCAGCCGGCCAATCCGCTCGACCTGCGCGAGGAAGAGGAAGACGGCGACTAATTGACCGGCGTTTCGTTCAGTCGTGAAGAAGGCATCGCGCGCGGTGCGCGTGCCGTGCTGGCCTATCCCGATATGGGGAAGGGCGAGCGCGATGCCGATGCGCGGCTGGAAGAAGCGGCGGGACTGGCGCTGGCGATCGGTATCGAAGTGGTCGATCGGGTGGCGTTGCGCGTGCGCGCGCCCAAGCCAGCAACGCTGTTCGGCAGCGGTCAGGTCGATGACCTCGCGCTCCGGGCCCGCGCGCTTGACGCATCGCTGCTGATCGTCGATGGGCTGCTTACGCCGATCCAGCAGAAGAATTTGGAGACCAAGACCGAACTGAAGGTCATCGACCGCACCGCGTTGATCCTCGAGATTTTCGGGGAGCGCGCGGCGACGGCCGAAGGTCGATTGCAGGTCGAGTTGGCGCATCTCGACTATCAGGCGGGGCGTCTGGTGCGGAGCTGGACCCACCTTGAGCGGCAGCGCGGTGGGTTTGGGTTTCTGGGTGGTCCCGGCGAAACGCAGATCGAAGCGGACAGGCGTCAGATCCGCGACCGGATGGCCAGGATCAAGCGCGAGCTGGAACAAGTCGTGCGCACGCGGGGATTGCATCGCGACCGGCGCAAGCGCGCGCCATGGCCGGTGGTGGCGTTGGTCGGTTACACCAACGCGGGCAAGTCGACGCTATTCAACCGCTTGACCGGCGCCGACGTCCGCGCGGAAGACTTGCTGTTCGCCACGCTCGACCCGACGATGCGCGAGATTTCATTGCCCGGGCTGGACAAGGCGATCCTCAGCGACACAGTGGGGTTCGTGTCCGATCTGCCGACGCAATTGGTCGCCGCATTCCGCGCGACGCTGGAGGAAGTGACGTCGGCCGATCTGATCGTCCACGTCCGTGATATCGCTCATCCCGACAGCGAGGCGCAGGCCGCCGATGTGGCGCACGTGCTCAACGAACTCGGCATAGCGGGGGAAGGGAGCGCGGCGCCGTTCGAGGTGTGGAACAAGGCCGACCTGCTCGATGGCGAACGCGGTGACGCGCTACGCGCGGAGGCCGCGGGACGAGACGATGTCGTCCTGGTGTCGGCGCTGACCGGTGCAGGGATCGACGATCTGCAGACAGCGATGTCCGCTCGGCTGACGACCGGGCGACGGACGCGCACGGTGACGCTCGACGTCAATGACGGCGCGGCGATGGCATGGCTGCACCAGAATGGCGACGTGATCGGCCAGACCGATCTGGATGGGCAGGTCGTCGTGGACGTCCGCCTGTCCGACATTGATTGGGGCCGATTCAGGCGGCTTTAGTTTCCGCCGCCTTGGCGCGATTCCATAACGCATCCAGTGCTTCAATCGGCTGGCCCGCAAGCGGTTGTTCGGCGAGATGTTCAACCTGACGAAAGCGCCGTTCGAACTTGCCATTGGCACGACGTAGAGCAATTTCCGGGTCGATCTTCATATGCCGTGCGAGGTTGACGACGGCGAAGAGCAGGTCGCCGATTTCGTCCTCGCGCGCATCCTGATCGATCGCGGCCTCAACCTCCGCCAACTCCTCGATGACTTTGGCGCGTGGGCCGCTGGCGTCGGGCCAGTCGAAACCGACTCGCGATGCGCGTTTCTGGAGTTTTTCGGCGCGCATCAATGCGGGCAAGGCAAGAGCAACTCCGGCGAGCGCGCTCTGGTCATCCGATTTGGCACGCTCTGCGGCCTTGATGACTTCCCATTGCGCATGGCCGGTGTCGCGCGGCGCATCGCCGAAGACGTGCGGGTGACGGCGGATCAGCTTGTCCGCGACGCCCGCGGCGACATCGTCAAACGCGAACAGGCCGGCTTCTTCGGCAATGCGGCTGTGAAACACGACTTGGAGCAGGAGGTCGCCGAGTTCGTCCTTGAGCGCAGCCATATCGTCGCGTTCGCACGCGTCGGCGACTTCATAGGCTTCTTCGATGGTATAGGGTGCGATGGTCGCGAACGTCTGTTCGACGTCCCATGGACAACCGGTTTCGGGATCGCGCAATTTCACCATGACGGCGCGCAATGGGTCGAGAGGGGTGGTCTGGCTAACGGACATCACAAATCCCGATAATCTGTATTATGTAAAATGTTCTTAGAGTTGCAGGATGAGGGTGTTGCCCTCCACCCGCCATGATTTGAGCTGTGACAGAAAGCTCATCCCCAGCAAATTGGTGTCGCCGAGACTATCGCCGATCGTCGTGCGTGCGTCCGTCTGAACGATTGCGCCAATCTCCAGCCGCTCGATCCTTGCAGTGCGCGACATGGTCATGCCGTTGGCGGTCGAGATCGGAATTGGCGGCATGCCGTCGTCTGTCACTCCGGACGCGCTGGCGACCGCAGTGCTGATCGCGGTCGTCGTCGCGCCGCTGTCGATCAGGAATTCGGCCGGACGGCCATTGATGCGGCCGGTGATGTAATAATGGCCGTCCTCGCGCGCGTTGATGCGGACCACGCCGCCGCTGAGTTCGGGCTGGATGCCGAGGTCCGTCCTGGCGCGCGACCATATTTCAGCGCCGGTACCGCGAAACAGCACCAGGACATAAGCGCCGGCAAAGATCGCAACCCAGGCCAGCGCCATTTTGAGCGTCTTGCCCATCGGAAGACGTCGCGCCGCAAGACTGCTGACCGCCAGCGTCAGGCACATGATGCCGGTGACGATGCCTGCGGTCTGGTCGCCGGTCATAGCTCGATTTCCAGATTGTCGTGGCCCGGTTCGACGCCAGCGGGCAGCCGCGCGGCGAGCGTCGCGTAATCGAGCGACTGATCCATGTGCGTGATGACCGCCCGTTTGGGTTGGAGTTGCGCGATCCAACCGAGCGTTTCGGCGACATGGGCGTGACTGGGATGCGGTTTTTCGCGCAGGCCGTCGACGATCCACAGGTCGAGATCGGTGTACAGCGACGCCATGGCGTCGCTCAACCGGTCGGTGTCGGTGGAATAAGCGACGGCCCTTCCCCCGCCCTCGAACCGCAATCCTGCCGAGGTGATACGGCCGTGCGGCTGGTCCACGACGGAGACCGCGATAGCGCCGATTTGCAACGTGTCGGTCAGTTCATGCGCTTCGACGGTTGGCGGATAACCGCCATTTCCGGCGAAAACGTAGGCGAAACGGCGCTGTAGCGATGCCAGCGTATCCGCACGGGCAAAACTGGGCACCGGACGGCCCGCAGCGTGAAACACCTGCCGCAGATCGTCGATGCCGTGACAGTGATCGGCGTGTTCGTGAGTCCAGATGACCGCGTCGAGTTTGACGACATTCGCCGCCAGCAATTGCGCGCGCAGATCGGGTGACGTGTCGATGAGGATGCGGGTGCCGTCATGTTCGATCAGGATCGAGGCGCGAGTGCGGCGGTTGCGCGGGTCGGCGGGGTCGCAGGCGCCCCAATCATTGCCGATGCGCGGGACGCCCGACGATGTGCCGCAGCCGAGGATGGTGACCTTCACGCCGCGGCTTTATCGAACAACTTAAAGAAGTTGGCGCGCGTCGTTGCCGCCAATTCTTCGACCCCTTCCCCGCGCAGATTGGCAAGAAACCGGGCGGTGTCGGCAACGAAGCCGGGTTCGCAGGGGCGGCCACGGTGCGGGACCGGCGCGAGGAAGGGTGAATCGGTTTCGATCAGCAGGCGGTCGGCGGGTATCGTCGCAGCGGTGGCTTGCAGATCCTTGGCGTTCTTGAACGTGACGATTCCGGAGATCGAAATATAGAGGCCGAGTTCCAGCGCCTTGGCTGCGAAATCCGCCGACGCGGTGAAGCAGTGGATGACGCCGGAATAGGCACCCTTCCCCATCTCCTCCGCCAGAATGTTCGCGGTGTCCTCCGCCGCATCGCGGGTGTGGACGATCAGCGGCAGGCCGGTGTCGCGCGAGGCGGCAATGTGGCTGCGGAAACTGATGCGTTGCTGTTCGCGATCCGATTTATCGTAATAATAATCGAGCCCGGTTTCACCGATCGCCACGACGCGGGGGTTGCGGGCGCGTTCGACCAGTTTGGCGGTGTCGATGTCCGGATGCGCGTCAGCTTCGTGCGGATGGATGCCGACCGAGGCCCAGACATCCACTTCGCGCTCGGCAACGGCGAGGACATCGTCCCATTCGCGTTCGCGGGTGGAGATGTTGAGCATGCCGGTAACGCCGGCGGCGCGGGCGCGACTCAACACGCCCTGCTGGTCCTCGACGATGCCCTGGTAATTGAGGTGGCAGTGGGAGTCGATGAACATGGGGTGGTTGTAGACGCCGCGTCCCTTCCCGTCACCCCGGCGGAAGCCGGGGTCCATGTCGCCACGCTTGCACCCGTTATGAGGTGGACCCCGGCTTTCGCCGGGGTGACGGGTTAGGGTTGGGGGGTGCCTCGCGTTACGTTAGCGTGGGCAACTCGAGGCGCGGGAAAACCCCTTGCGGTGCGGGCAGCGCAGTTCCCGGAACAAGCACTCCTTCCCCGCCGCCGACCAATGCCAGCAGCTGGTCCGCGCTTTCGGGGACAGCCCAACGCAATGAGAGCGCGATGCGGCGGACGGTTTCGGCGGTCCAGTACAGCACGCCATCGGCCCGCGCGGGATCCGTTTTGCGCAGCGCCCAGGGCGCGTTGTCGGCGAAATACTGGTTGGCCGCGGTGACGACGCCGGCCACGGCTTCGAGCGCCTTGTGCAGCGCCAGTGACGTCATGGCGTCGGCGATCCGGTCTTCGAGGCCGTCCGCCAATTTGGGGTCGGGTTCAACGCCGGGATCGGGCAGCAGGCCGTCGCAATTCTTGGCGATCATCGACAGCGAGCGCTGAGCCAGATTGCCGAGGCCATTGGCGAGTTCGGCGTTGCAGCGGAGCACGATCGCCTCTTCGCTCCAGCTGCCGTCGTTTCCGAAACTGACGTCGCGCAGCAGGAAATAGCGCAATGCGTCGACGCCGTAACGTTCGCCCAGTTCGACCGAGTCGACGATGTTGCCCGTCGATTTCGACATCTTTTCGCCGCGGTTGAGCAAGAAGCCGTGGCCGAACACCTGTTTCGGCAACGCGATGCCGGCGGACATCAGGAATGCCGGCCAGTAGACGGCGTGGAAGCGGACGATGTCCTTGCCGATCAAATGCAGGTCGGCGGGCCAGAATTTGGCCATGCGATCGGCGTCGTCGGGATACCCCGCGCCGGTCAGATAATTGGTCAGCGCATCGACCCAGACGTACATGACATGGCCGTCGCTGCCTGGCACTTTCACGCCCCAATCGAAGCTGGTGCGCGAGACCGACAGGTCGCTGAGGCCGCCTTCGACGAAGCGCATGACTTCGTTGCGGCGGCTGTCGGGCTGAATGAACTCGGGTTGGGCATTGTACAGATCGAGCAACGGCTGCTGATATTTGGACAAGCGAAAGAACCAGCTTTCCTCTACGGTCCAGGTGACGGGCGTGCCTTGGGGCGAGAGCTTTTCGTCCCCCTGACCCGGCGTCAGTTCCTTCTCATCGTAAAAGGCTTCGTCGCGGACGGAATACCAGCCTTCGTAGCGGCCTTTGTACAGGTCGCCTCTGGCTTCCATCGCGCGCCATAATGCCTGGCTGGCCGAATGGTGTTCAGGCTCGCTGGTGCGGATGAAGCGGTCGTAGGAGATATCGAGAGCGTCGCACATCGCCTTGAAGTATCCGGACATTTCTTCGGCGAGCGCGGCGACTTCGACGCCCTTGTCGCGCGCGGCCTGAACCATTTTCAGGCCGTGTTCGTCGGTGCCGGTCTGGAAATAGACGTTTTTGCCCTGGAGCCGATGGAAACGTGCGATCGCATCTGCGGCGATGGCTTCGTACGCGTGGCCGATGTGCGGGCGGCCATTGGGATAGCTGATCGCGGTGGTGATGTAGAAGTTTTCGGCGGGCATGGCGCGGGCTTTAGGGGGAGATGCGGCGGGTGGGAACCTGCTTACCGGTAGACGTCGCCCCTGCGCAGACAGGGGCCTAGATGATCGCGCAAATTGAGACTGCGTCGCGCGTGGAGGGTCTATCTGGGCCCCTGCCTGCGCAGGGGCGACATGTTGGTGGGGAGGCGCGCCGCGGCAAAGCCGCGTCGTCGGACGCTGGCGCGCCGGCCGCCACGCGCCACTCGAGAATAGCGGGCGCTCGCTGCGCTCCGCTTCCACTATTCTTCGGTGGCTTGTGGATTGGTGGAGCCTAGCGGGATCGAACCGCTGACCTCCACACTGCCAGTGTGGCGCTCTCCCAGCTGAGCTAAGGCCCCAATCCAAGGAGGCGCCGCCTATGCGAGGCGGCGCCGGAAATCAATATGCTTAGCTTTCGTCTTCGCCGGTGTTGGTTTCGACGCCCAGATCGTCGTCACCGCCCAGATCGACTTCGTCATCCGGCGACTTTTCCGCATCCTCGTCGACCACGTCCAGATCGATATCGTCCGCACCGAGATCGGTGTCGTTGGCGACGGCTTTCTTCGGCGCGTCGAACGGCAGCGGCTGCTTCGATTTGAGCACCGCTTCGGGCGTCCACTGATTGTTGCAGTTGATGCAGACGACGGGGTCTTCCTTCGTCAGGTCATAGAACCGCGTGGCGCACTTGGGGCAAGTGCGTTTTGTGCCCCATTCAGGCTTGACCATCGGTCGATTACGCTCCGGATTATGTGAGTGGTCGGGGCAGCACCCCGGAAAGCGGGCGCCCTTGCCATGCCCGGGACGCGCTGTCAAAGCCACGCCCATGCCATCCCGGACGGTCCAGCCTGCGAACGGACCGCTGCGCGGCCATATCCATGTCCCCGGCGACAAGTCGATCAGCCACCGTGCGCTGATGCTCGGCGCGATGGCGGTCGGTGAGACGGTGATCGAGGGATTGCTGGAGGGGGAGGATGTTCTCGCCACGGCCGCCGCGATGCGCGCGATGGGCGCGACGATCGAGCGACGTGGTGCGACGTGGCACGTGTGGGGCGTGGGGGTCGGCGGATTGCTGCAGCCCGCGACCGCGCTCGACATGGGCAATTCGGGCACATCGACGCGGCTGTTGATGGGGTTGGTCGCGAGCCATCCGATTACCGCCACGTTCGTCGGCGACACGTCCTTGTCGCAACGGCCGATGGGGCGCGTGATCGAGCCGCTGTCGTTGATGGGTACGGATTTCACGGCTTCGCCTAGTGGGCGGTTGCCGTTGATGGTGCGCGGGCTATGCCCGGCGGTGCCGATCGAATACCGGCTACCCGTCGCGTCGGCGCAGGTGAAGTCGGCGGTGCTGTTGGCGGGGCTCAACACGCCGGGGATCACGCGGGTGATCGAGCCGGTGGCGACGCGCGATCATTCGGAGCGGATGCTGGCGGGCTTTGGCGCGGAAGTGTGGCGCGAAGGCGACGTCATTTCGATCCGCGGTGAGGCCGAACTGAAGCCGCAGCGCATCACCGTGCCGGGCGACCCATCCTCCGCTGCATTCGCGACTGTGGCGGCGCTGATCGTGCCGGGGTCGGAGGTGACTATCGCCAATGTCGGGATGAACCCGACGCGCGCGGGACTGTACGATGTGCTGAGATCGATGGGTGCGTCGATCGCGTTCGGTCAGCAACGGTCGGTCGGTGGCGAGCCCGTTGCGGATTTGGTCGTGAGTGCTTCGACGCTCACCGCCGTCAAGACCGACCCGACGATCGTCGCATCGATGGTCGACGAGTTTCCGGTCCTGTTCGTCGCCGCTGCATTTGCTAGGGGCCGCAGCGTGTTTCGCGGGCTGGAAGAATTGCGCGTCAAGGAATCGGACCGGATTGCCGTCATGGCGGCGGCACTGCGAGCGATCGGCGCGCGGGTCGAGGAATTGCCCGACGGGCTGGCGATCGAAGGCACGGGTGGCGAACCCCTGCCGGGTGGCGGCACCATCGCGACGCATCTCGATCACCGTATTGCCATGAGCCTGGCGGTCGCGGCGTTGAATTGCCGCGCGGGCGTGGCGCTGGACGACGATGCGCCGGTGGCGACGAGTTATCCACGGTTCTTTGCAGACATTGGCGCGTTGCACACCGCATGACATTCGATTGGGCAGACTGGACCGGACTTATCGGCAGCGCGATGTTCATCATCGGGTTCGTCTATGCCAATATTTCCAAGGACATGGACAAGGTTGCGTTCAACCTGTTGAACATCATCGGGGCCGTGTTGCTGCTCGTTTCGCTGACCGTGCATTTCAACCTGGCGGCCGTGGTGCTGGAAACCGTGTGGGCGTTGATCGCGACGGGCGGGCTGATCGGCGAGATCGTTCGGCGGCGAAGCGCATGATCATCGCGGTCGACGGCCCTGCCGCATCTGGCAAAGGCACGGTGGCGCGCGCGTTGGCGCTGCATTTCATGCTGCCCTATCTCGATACCGGACTGTTGTACCGCGCCACGGGGCTGCAATGCCTTCGCCACGGCGGCGATCCGTCGAACGAGGCCGAAGCGAAGGCGGCGACCGGCTTCAGCGACGCGATGATGGACGATCTCGAAATCCGCAGCGAGGCGGCATCGCGTGCCGCATCGGTGGTGTCGGCGCATCCGGCGGTGCGTCAGGCCTTGCTCGAACGGCAGGTCGACTTCGCGACCCAGCCCGGCGGTGCAGTGCTCGACGGACGCGATATCGGCACGGTGATCGCGCCACACGCGGAAGCAAAATTGTTCGTCACGGCGTCTCCCGAAACGCGCGCCAAGCGGCGGTTCGCGCAACTGGTCGGCGAAGGCAGCAAGGTGGCGTACGATCATGTCCTGACGGATATCCTCGCCCGCGACGAACGCGATTCGAGCCGGTCGGCGGCGCCGTTGAAACGCGCGGACGATGCCGCGCTGCTCGAGACCGACGATCTCAATGTGCAGCAGTCGATTGCGGCCGCCATCGCACTGGTCGGCGGGGTCAGTCCGCGCTGACGATTGGCCTTGCAGTTGACGCAGCGTCAACCGTTACACTGCCTGCGAATCAACGAAAGGATCCGCCGTGAAACTGCCCCTTCTCGCCCTGTTCGCCGCATTGTCTGTGCCTGCCGGCGCGCAAATGGGATCGCCGCCGATCGAAGTGACCGATCCCGGCCCGACGGGGCGCCGCGTCACCGATGACGGGCTGATCGCCAATTTCTTCCCCGCTGCCGCGCCGGGCAAACACGGCGCAATACTGATCGTCGGAGGATCCGAAGGCGGTCTCGGATCCGGGACCAAGCGCATGGCGCTGTCGCTGCAGGCGGCGGGTTTCAACGTGTTGCATCTGACCTTCTTTCGCGCCCCCGGACAGTCGGACGCCTTGCAGCGCGTTCCGCTCGAGCGATTTGCATCGGGGATTGGGTGGTTGCAGCGCCAGCCGTCGGTCGATCCCAGACGCATCGCCCTGATCGGCGGATCGAAGGGCGCCGAGGCGGTGCTGCTCGTTGCGTCGCGCACCCCCGCCATCCGCGCGGTGGTCGCCGGCATGCCGTCGAGCGTGGTGTGGCCCGCCTTTTCCTGGACCAGTGGTCCCGTTGCGGGGTCATCGTGGACGCAGGGCGGCAAGGATGTGCCGACCCTGCCCTATGGCAATTATACCGCGCCGAACCTTCTGTCGGTTTACGCATCGGGCCTCGCCAAGCTGCCCAATCATCCCGAAGCGGCGATCCCGATCGAGAAATCGCGCGCTGAAATCCTGCTCGTCTGTGGCGATGCGGACACATTATGGCCGTCCTGCCCCATGGCCGAACAGTTGCAGGCGCGCGACACGCGGCACGTGACCGTGCTCGATTACAAGGATGCGGGCCACGGGGTGTTCGGCGTGCCGGTCGATCCGGCGGGCAGAAGCTACGCCAGCATCGCGTCGCTGGGCGGGACGGTCGCGGGCACTGCCCATGCGCGGATCGACGGTTGGCCGAAGGTGCTTGCCTTCCTCCACAAGACCCTCGGTCGCTGAGCCTTTACGTTTTAAGGTATTTTTGCTAGCGAGCCGTCGTCCGTCAGGCGATTGCGCCGGTGGGCGTCCGCATCGAGCGTCGCGCGACCGGCTCAGCCTGTTCGCGCTTTTCGTTTTGCGCGGGTGCTTTCCACAGCGATTGCCGGGATGCCGTCACGCTATTCGGGCGCGGGGGCACGTTCGGTCAAAGACCACCGGAAACAACCGGTTGGCCGGCAAATACAAATTTAGGACTATCCTCTTTATGGCCACTGCGGCTCTTCCCACGCGCGACGATTTCGCGGCGCTTCTCGATGAAACCTTCGGCAAGGACAGCTCCTTCGAGGGCAAGGTCGTCAAAGGCACCGTCACTGCCATCGAAAACGACCATGCCGTCATCGATGTCGGGTTGAAGGCCGAGGGCCGGGTCCGCCTTTCCGAATTCGCGATGCCGGGCCAGAAGGCCGAGATCAATGTCGGCGATATCGTGGAAGTGTTCGTCGATCGGGTCGAGAATTCCGCGGGCGAAGCGATGCTCAGCCGCGACCGCGCGCGCCGCGAAGCTGCCTGGGACAAGCTCGAAGGCGAATTTACCGCCGGCAACCGCGTCGATGGCGTCATTTTCGGCCGCGTGAAGGGCGGCTTCACCGTCGACCTCGATGGCGCCGTGGCGTTCCTGCCCGGCAGCCAGGTTGATATCCGTCCGGTGCGCGACGTCACACCGCTGATGGACCTCGCCCAGCCGTTCCAGATTTTGAAGATGGACCGCAAGCGCGGCAACATTGTCGTGTCGCGTCGTGCGATCCTCGAAGAAACCCGTGCCGAAGCGCGCACCGGCCTGATCCAGACGCTGACCGAAGGTCAGATCATCGACGGCATCGTCAAGAACATCACCGATTATGGTGCGTTCGTCGATCTCGGCGGCATCGACGGCCTGCTCCACGTCACCGACATGAGCTACAAGCGCGTCAATCACCCGTCGGAGATGATCAACATCGGCGACACGGTGAAGGTGCAGATCATCCGCATCAACAAGGACACGCAGCGCATCTCGCTGGGCATGAAGCAGCTCGAGAGCGATCCGTGGGAAGGCGCCGAAGCCAAGTATCCGGTCGATGCCAAGCTGACCGGTCGCGTGACCAACATCACCGAATATGGCGCGTTCGTCGAACTGGAAGCGGGCATCGAAGGCCTGATCCACGTCAGCGAAATGAGCTGGACCAAGAAGAACGTCCATCCGGGCAAGATCGTCTCGACCTCGCAGGAAGTCGAAGTCGTCGTCCTCGAAGTCGATGCCGAGAAGCGTCGTATCTCGCTGGGCCTCAAGCAGGCGGTGTCGAACCCCTGGGATGCCTTTGCCGAGAAGCACCCGGTCGGCTCGACCGTCGAGGGCGAAGTCAAGAACGCCACCGAATTCGGCTTGTTTATCGGGCTGGACGGCGACGTCGACGGCATGGTCCACATGTCGGACATTGCCTGGGGCATTTCGGGCGAAGATGCGCTCAACCTGCACCGCAAGGGCGAGACGATCACCGCGATCGTGCTCGACGTCGATGCCGAGAAGGAGCGTATCTCGCTCGGCATGAAGCAGCTCGAAAAGGGTGCTCCCGCGGTTGGCAGCACGACCGCTGCAGCGGGCCTTGCCAAGAACAGCATCCAGACCGTCACGGTCCTCGAAGTCCGCGATGGCGGCCTCGAGGTTCAGGCGGGCGACGATGGCGCAACCGGCTTCATCAAGCGCAGCGACCTCGGTCGCGATCGCGACGAACAGCGTCCGGAGCGTTTCCAGGTTGGCCAGAAATTCGATGCGATGGTCATCGGTTTCGACCGGAGCAAGAAGCCCAATTTCTCGATCAAGGCGATGCAGATGGCCGAAGAGAAGCAGGCTGTGGCGCAATATGGCTCGTCCGATTCGGGCGCGTCGCTTGGCGACATTCTCGGCGAGGCGCTCAAGGCGCGCGGCGACGACACCAAATAAGCCGATTCGACTGTTGCCGGTGCGTAACGATTACGCGCCGGTGACAGTTGAGCGAGATCAGCCCATGTGCTAGTCATTCGCATGTACAACCGCTTCGGGGGGAGCTGACACGTGATCCGTTCGGAACTGGTGGCAAAACTCGCTGCCGAAAATCCAGACCTGTCGCCGCAGGATATCGAGAATATCGTGGCGTGCTTTTTCGAGGTCATATTGGCGCGTTTGGCTGCGGGCGGTCGCGTCGAGCTTCGCGGCTTTGGCGCGTTTTCGACCAGAGCCCGCGATGGTCGCACTGGGCGCAATCCGCGAACCGGCGCGGCCGTGGCGATCGATGCGAAGCGCGTCCCCTATTTCAAGCCGGGCAAGGAAATGCGGGCGCGGCTGAACGTCGACTAATTCTCGCACCTGCCGCTCGCTAAGCGGCGCGATTGACGCTAACTGATCCTCGATGGTTATGACGCTAGAGCCGACCTGGCAAAGCCAGGCCGTCGGTCCTCGATTGTATCGAGGCCGGCCGGCTCGCCTGAGTCGTGGATAAGCGGATGCTTATCCATCGCACAGGCAGCGCGCGGACGTGGCGAAATTGGTAGACGCATGGGACTTAAAATCCCTCGCCCGTATGGGCATGCGGGTTCGAGTCCCGCCGTCCGCACCATCCTGATTGTTGCACTGCTGGCGACGGCGGGGTGCGACCGGCGCAACAACGATCCCGAGATCGCCGTCAGTGTGATCGGCGGCAGCCTGCGCAGTGCCGACCCCGATCGCCAAACGCTCGACGAACCGCAGCGCATCGTGGCGCGTGAGACGGCGCAGGGGTTGGTGACGCTCGATGCCGCGGGACAAGTGCGCCCGGGACTTGCCGAAAGCTGGATCGTGACCGACGACGGGTTGAGCCTGATCTTCCGGCTGCGCCACGCCCGCTGGCCGGACGGGAGCGACGTCACCGCGCCGCAAGTCGCCGCCAGCCTTGCGCGCGGGGTCGGGGCGGCCAGCCATAACAGTCTCAAACCATTGTTGATGGCGGTCGGTGGCATCGTGCCGATGACCGGGCGGATCATCGAAGTGCGGCTGCGCGTGCCGCGGCCCAACATGTTTCAACTGCTCGCCCAGCCCGAATTGGGCATTCGCCGCGAAGGGCTGGGCGCCGGACCGTGGCGCGCGGTGCGGCAGGGTGGTGCGCTGGTCCTGACCCCCCTGCCCGATCCCGATATGGATGCCGACACGCCGCCCCCGCTGGTGACGCAGGTGACGCTGCGTAGCGAACGTGTGGGCAAGGCCATCGCGCGGTTCCAGGCCGGGCGTGCGGCGCTGGTTTCGGGCGGGACATTGGCGGATTGGCCGGTGGCGCAGGCGGCACATGAGCGAAGTCTGCGGATCGATCCGGCCGAGGGGCTGTTTGGGATCGGCATCCGCCCGACCACGCCGATGCTGCGCGATGTGACGATCCGTGAGGCGCTGGCGATGGCGATCGACCGGGAGGCTATGGGGTTGATCACCGGGGTGCCGCGCTGGACGGTGGCGCAGCGGTTGTTGCCCGCCCAGCTCGACAGCGCGCGTGTCCCGGTCGAACCGAACTGGGGGACGACCAGCCTCGACGATCGCCGACGTGCCGCACGCTCGCGCATTGCCGGCTGGATCGCGGTGCATGGTGAGCCCGCCCCCCTCAAGATCGCACTTCCCGCCGGACCCGGCATGCGGCTGGTCATGGCGCGGCTGACTGTCGATTTTCGTATGATCGGTTTGCGCGTCGAGGCGGTGGCATGGAACGTGCCCGACGCAGATCTGGTGCTGATCGACGAGGTGTCGCCCAATGGCAGCGCCAATTGGTATCTGACGCGCACCGGCTGCGAGGCAGGGTTTGCGTGTTCGGATCTGTCGGAGCAAGCGTTGCAGGCGGCGCGCGTCGCGCCATCTCTGGTCGAGCGTGCCCGGGCGATTGCCGATGCGGACGCGGCGGCGGCGCAGGCCAGTGGCTATATTCCCCTGTCCACACCGCTCCGCTGGTCGATGGTCGATGAATCGCTGAACGGTTGGCGTGAAAATGCCTTTGCGGTGCACCCGCTCGGCGAGCTGAGGGTGCCGCGCAACTAGGCAAGGCCATTGCGCGTTCCCATATCGCACGCGCAACGAGGATCATGACCATGGCCAATGCCACGATCAACCGACTGAACCCGCAGGATTATGTCGGGACCGACCCGCTCGCCATTCGTCGCCGGATCGAAGCCATGGAGCATCTGCTCGAAGGGCTGTTCACGATTCCCGGCACCAATCGCAAGGTTGGGCTGGACGTGATCCTCGACATCCTGCCGGTCGGCGGCAGCATCGTCGCTGCGGCGATGGGCAGCTGGCTGGCATGGGAGGCGCGCAATCTGGGGCTGTCCAAGCACGTCATCGCACGCATGGCGGGCAATATTGGGTTCGACGCGCTGTTGGGTGCGATACCGTTCGTCGGGATGGTGCCCGACTTCTTCTTCCGATCGAACACCCGTAACTTGCGCTTGGTCAAAAAGCATCTCGACAAGCTGCATCCGGGAACGGCAACGATCGACGCGTAGGCGTTAGCCCGCGCCGCCACGCCAGATCAGCAGCTTGCGAGCATTCGGCACGCCGCCCTCCTGATTGGCGGCGCAGCGACGGAATTTGTAGCGCGTGTCGAGGCACAGCCACAGCTCGTCGAGCCAGCGTCCGCCTGTCACTGTCACGCGGATGGCATTGACCGGCACTTTGCCGCGATTGGCCCGCGCGAATGCGTCCTTGAACTGACCGACGGTCAGCGGTCGGCGCGACAGCCGATCGATGTCGGGCCAGTTGAGCGCCTGAAACAAAGTGCGCGACTGGTCGAAATACTGCGCAGGGGTGATGCCCATGCAGCTGCCGTGTTTCGACCACTCATGCTGGTTGAGCTGGGCGGACGGGGTGACGCAGAGGTTTTTGCGCAGCTGCGTTTCGGAGAGCAGTTCGACGGACTTGCAATATTGCGGCCAGTCCTTGCCCGCGCCGTCGGGCCATAGGCCGTGCAGCGTCAGTCCGAATTTTTGGCCGCTCGTGCATTGGAACGACGGCTTGTCGCCCTGCCCGCGGCAGAATTGCGGGCTCCAGCTGAGTGCGAGCGTGTAACTGGCGATGGGCAGGCGGCGCATCGGGTTCTTGTCGTTGGCGTCTTCGGCGTGGATAGGATCGATGGTGCCGGGCAGCGCGCAGCTGGTTGCGGCGGCGTGCGCCATCGCGGGCGCGAGCAACAGTGCGAGTCCAACGGAAATACGCATCACAACTCCTTGAAATCGAGGCTGATATCGGCGGCTGGTGCGCTCTGCGTCAAGCGCCCGACGCTGACGTAAGTCACGCCGGTTTCGGCAATGGCGCGGATGGTGTCGAGGCGCACACCGCCCGAGGCTTCGGTGGGGATGCGGCCCGCCACCAGCGTCACGGCGTCGCGCAAAACGGGCGGCGCCATATTGTCGAGCAGCAGATGCGTCGCGCCGCCCGCGATGGCTTCGTCGATCTGGTCGATCCGGTCGACCTCGACAATGATCCGCTCCACCCCCGCATCTCGCGCGCGGCGCGTGGCGGCGCCGACCGAACCGGCGACTGCGGCGTGATTGTCCTTGATCATCGCCGCGTCCCACAGGCCCATGCGGTGGTTGGTCGCGCCGCCCATGCGTGTCGCGTATTTCTCCAGCAGGCGAAGGCCGGGGATAGTCTTGCGCGTGTCGAGCAAGATGCAACCTGTGCCAGCGATGGCATCGACATAGGTCCGCGTCAGTGTGGCGATGCCCGACAGATGCTGGACGGTATTGAGCGCCGAGCGTTCGGCAGTGAGCAGGGCGCGGGCGTTGCCGGTGACACGCATCAAGTCGGTTCCGGCGGGCACAGCCTCCCCCTCCCCGGCCAGAATTTCCATATCGATGTGCGGGTCCAAGGCGCGAAAAAATGCCTCGGCAAGCGGCAGGCCGGCGACGACGATCGCATCGCGGCTGTCCATCGCGCCGGCAAAGCGGGCATCGGCGGGAATGACCGCTTCAGACGTTACATCGCGCGGCGGATCACCGAGATCCTCGGCCAGCGTCGCGGCGACAAAGCGGTCAACAAAGTCCGTTGCGATGTCGAAATGATTCATGCTGATTCATGCGAGGTGCGTAGAAATTTCATCGAGCGCTTCATCTTCCTGCCGGAGATCGAGTCTGTATCGTAGTGGCGAGCGTGTAGGACAGAAAAATCGACGTGGCCCGACCGGTGCGCTAACCTCCACGTATGAGCCATGACGAAAAGCCCGATCACCCGCTGCAACAGGCATTGGTGGACATGCAGATGGCGCAAGCCAAATCGGGGGAGCGCATTCTGATCGTGCTCGAAGGGCGCGATACGGCGGGCAAGGACGGGCTGATCAAGCGGCTGACCGAGCATTTGTCCGTGCGCAACACGCGCGTCGTGGCGCTCCCTAAGCCCAGTGATCGCGAACGCGGGCAATGGTATTTGCAGCGCTATGTCCAGCAATTACCGGCGGCGGGCGAGCTCGTGATCTTCAACCGCAGCTGGTACAATCGGGCGGGCGTCGAGGTCGTCAACGGCTTCTCCACACCGGAGGAACAGGCGCAGTTCCTGAAGGATGTGCCGAGTTTCGAGCGGATGCTGGTCGAGAGCGGCATCCGGCTGGTCAAACTGTGGCTCGATATATCGAAAGGCGAACAAGCCAAGCGGTTGGAGGCCCGGCGCAAGGATCCCCTCAAGGCGCTGAAGATCAGTCCGCTCGATGCGGTCGCGCAGGACAAATGGGACGATTATTCGAAGGCGCGCGACAATATGCTGCTGCATACGCACAGCGCCGCCGCACCGTGGTTTTGCGTCGCCACCGATGACAAGCCCGATGCGCGCAAGGCCGCGATCCGGCACATCCTGCGCCATGTTGCGCCCGACGATGTCGCCGGCACCGTAAAAGCACCCGACGCGGATATTTTGTTCGAATATGAACCGAAGGTCGCGAAGGGCCGGCTGGCTAAATAGCCTCGGCCATCTCGCGTTCGAATTCGGCTTCGGCAAGGAAGCGTTCGGCATCGAGCGCGGCCATGCAGCCGGTACCGGCGGCCGTCACGGCTTGGCGGTAGATCTTGTCCATCACGTCGCCGCACGCAAACACGCCGGGGACACTGGTGCGCGTCGAGCCGGTGTCGACCGTGACATAGCCGTCGCCGTCGAGCGCGACATGGCCCTTTAAGATCTCGGTCGCAGGGTGATGGCCGATGGCGACGAAGGCGCCGTCGGTGTCGAAACGCGTTGCTTCCCCTGTGACGGTATCGACCAGATCGAGCGCGGTCAGGCCGACCGGGTCGCCCTCCCCCACGAATTTGTCGATGCGCTTGTTCCACAGCACGGTGATCTTGGGATTCGCGTGCAGGCGGTCCTGCAAGATGCGTTCGGCGCGCAGCGTGTCGCGGCGGTGGATCAGCGTCACGTCGTCGCTGTGATTGGTCATGTAGAGTGCTTCTTCGACCGCGGTGTTGCCGCCGCCGATGACCACGACCTTTTTGCCGCGATAGAAGAACCCGTCGCAGGTGGCGCAGGCACTGACGCCCTTCCCTTTCAGCGCATCCTCGCTGCTCAGCCCCAACCATTTGGCCTGGGCACCAGTGGCGAGGACGAGGACTTCGCCTTCATAAACATCACCGCCGTCGCCGATCATGCGGAACGGGCGCTGCGACAGATCGAGCGACACGATCGTGTCCCACATCATCCGCGCGCCGACATGTTCGGCCTGCGCCTGCATTTCCTCCATCAGCCACGGACCCTGGATGACGTCGCGGAAGCCGGGATAGTTCTCGACATCGGTGGTGGTCATGAGCTGACCGCCCGGCTGAATGCCCTGCACCACGATCGGCTTCATTCCGGCACGCGCGCCATAGATCGCGGCGGACAATCCGGCCGGCCCCGACCCGAGGATGAGCATGCGGGTCGAATGAGTCGTAGGCATAACAGGTCCGGTTCCGATGAATGCGGGAAAGCCCGCATGTCGGTCCCGGCCCGCCGGGCGTCAACCCCGCGACTAGCCGACGCAGACCTGCGCGGCGGGTGCCTTCGGCACATCGGGTACGACGTTACTGCAGGCCATGTTGTTATACCCTTCAACGCGCATATTGGCCTTGTCGAATTGCCCGTTGGTTGTCGATTTCACGCTGTTTCCGGTCGCGATGCTGTCCTTGGTGTCGAGCAAGACGATGCCGTTGCCATAGTCGACGAACACTTTGTTGCCGGTCACGACCAGATTGCTGAGGCCCAAAGCCGGCGCGCGGGCAAAGATGCCCTGGCTCGCGCCTGTAATGCTGTTGCCGCGGACAGTGATGTCGCGGGTCTGTTCGTCATTCGCGCTCCAGATCTGGATGCCGTCGGGATGATCGCCAGCCACCGGACGCATGTCGGTGATGGTGTTTCCTTCGACCAGCACGCGCTGGCCAACGACATCGATTCCGTCGCTGCGGAGAGCATGCAGCTTGTTGCGCAACAGCTTGATGTCGCTGGAATTGTTGACGACGATACCCTTGATCGCCCCCGAAACATCGGCTCCGGTGATGTTGACGCGATCGCTGTTCGAAATCGAAATTCCCAGGAGCGAGCCGATAATCGTGCCGCCGGTCCAATTGACGCCCGAAACCTTGAACATCACGATGCCGGTCATCGACGCGGCGCGGGCATCGATGGTGATCGGTTGCTGCCAAACCTTGCGGGGAACGGCGATGACCCCATAGCCGCCGGGCGCGAGAACGATCGTGTCGCCCGGCTGGGCCGCGTTCATGCCCTGGACCAGCGTGCTTTGATTGACGGCGATGCTCCGCGCCGCCGCCGGAGCCGCCGCGATGAAGGCACACGCAAGGACACAGGCGCGCACCAGGGTGCGCGTTTTGTGGGTGACAGACATACAGGCTCCGCATTCCCGGAACGTGCGACATCACCCGTCCGGCAAGTGGTTGATAAGCGGGAGCTTGTTGGTGTGTGCTAAACGGGCGCGGTAAATGGAGCAGTAAGGCTGATTGTCGGTCCCGGGAGTAAATCCCGTGACGTCGATCCGCTGCCGGGCAGCGGTCGGCCGCCCCTGTGCAAGTCGATGCGAAGTTCCTTCGCCTTCGGTTGCGCCGGGTGGTAGCGGAGGAGGGATTTGAACCCCCGACACGCGGATTATGATTCCGCTGCTCTAACCAACTGAGCTACTCCGCCCCGGCAGGGTGGCGCAGATAGCGACGGCGGTGGGTTGCGACAACCCCTGTCCACCGCCATAGCGCCGCGATGCACGACATGAAGGCAATCCGCGAGAATCCGCAGGCGTTCGACGCGGGTCTGGCCCGGCGCGGGCTGGGCGTGGCGGCGGGCGCGCTGCTCAACGTCGATGCCCGCCGGCGTGTCGCGATCATGTCTGCCGAGCAAATGCAGTCGGCCATCAAATCGATTTCCGAACAGGTCGGCGCCGCGATGCGTACCGGCGACAAGGTGACAGCCGATCAACTGCGCGAGCAGGTTGCTTCGCTGAAAGCGACACAGACCGAGGCGGCGGCTGCGGTCGAAGAGTGCGAGGCCGAACTCAAGCAACTGGGCGACGCTTTGCCGAATCTTCCCGCGCCGGATGTTCCGGACGGCAAGGACGAAAGCGGCAATGTCGAGCAACATCGCCGCGGCGAAGGCCGTGCGAGCGGGCGCGACCATGCCGACTTCGCACCGGCCTTGGGCCTGGACTTCGAGACGGCGCAGAAGGTCGCAGGGGCGAGATTCGTCTATCTGCGTGGAAAGGTCGCGCGGCTGGGTCGCGCGCTGGGGCAGTTCATGCTCGATCAGGCGGTTGGTGCGGGATATGAAGAGGTGTCGCCGCCCCTGCTGGTCCGCGACGATGCGGCTTATGGCACGACGCAATTGCCCAAGTTCCGCGACGATCTGTTCCAGACCACCGATGGCCGCTGGCTGATCCCGACTGCCGAAGTCAGCCTGACCAACATCGTCCGCGAACAAATTCTGGGTGAGGACGAATTGCCGTTGCGCTTCACCGCGCTGACCCCGTGTTTTCGTTCCGAAGCCGGGGCCGCGGGCCGCGACACGCGCGGGCTGATCCGCCAGCATCAGTTCGACAAGGTCGAGCTGGTTTCGATCACCACGCCCGAAGCGTCCGATGCCGAGCACGAGCGGATGACGGCCTGCGCCGAGTCGGTTCTCGAGGCGCTCGGCCTGCCCTTTCGCCGCATGCTGTTATGTGCGGGCGACATGGGGTTTGCAGCGAAGAAAACCTACGATCTCGAAGTCTGGCTGCCCGGACAAGGCGCGTATCGCGAGATCAGCAGTTGTTCGAACTGCGGCGATTTTCAGGCGCGGCGGATGAATGCGCGTTATCGCGCCGGGCCGAAGGACAACCGGTTCGTTCACACCCTCAACGGATCGGCATTGGCCGTGGGCCGCACGATTGTCGCGGTGCTGGAGAATTATCAGAATGAAGACGGCTCTGTGACCGTGCCCGATGTGCTGCTGCCGTATACCGGCGGGATGACGGTGTTGACGCCCAATGGCTGACAAACTCGCTCTGGTCACCGGCGCGTCGCGCGGCATTGGCTCGGCGACCGCGGAAGCGCTGGCGGCCGAAGGCTGGCACGTCATCATCACCGCGCGGAACGCCAAGGACCTGGAAGCGGTCGAGGATCGGATCCATGCGGCCGGCGGCAGCGCGACGATCGCGCCGCTCGACCTGATCGACGGCGAATCGATCGGCCGATTGGCGGGCGCGGTCACCGAACGCTGGGGCAAGCTGGATCTGATGGTGCTCAATGCCGCGACGCTCGGCAGCCTGACGCCGGTGCCGCACATCGATCCCAAGGAATTCGCCCGCGTCCTGACGCTCAACATTGGCGCGCAGGCCGCGTTGATCGCGGCGTTCGATGCGCTGTTGCGCAAGAGCGACGCACCAAAAGTGATCGGCATCACGTCGAGCGTGGGTGCGACGCCGCGCGCTTATTGGGGGGCTTATGGCGCGTCCAAAGCGGGGTTCGACACGCTGCTGACCGCTTATGCGGAGGAGAATGACGTCGTCGGCCCGATCGCGGTGGCGGTCCTCGACCCCGGCGCGACGCGGACGAAGATGCGCGAGCGCGCATTTCCGGGCGAGGACCCGCTATCGGTCAAACCACCCGAAGCGGTGGCGCGGCGGATCGTCGAACTGGCGCAATCGGACTGGAAAAGTCCCCACCGTGAACGCGTTAACGACGAGTTCTAAACGCGAATTAAGAATTACAGCGCAGTCTTTAACGAGTCGCAAACAAGGACTCGCATCATGACGCTGACCCGCTTGCCCCAGGACAGCTATGCCCTCGCCTCTCAAGAGGATCGCTGCGCCCCACGATCTCGCCTGTCGATGGCGGCGACGTTACGCCCATCGGGCCAAAGCGGCTTCAACGTGGTCGTGCGCGACCTGTCGCTGGGCGGATTCGCCTGCGAGGCACTGACCAGCATGCGCGCGGGCCATTTGTGCTGGGTGACGCTGCCCGGCCTCGGCGCATTGCAGGCGCAAGTGGTTTGGAACGACGGCACAATGGTCGGGTGCGCGTTCGAGAATTTGCTGAATCAGGCGGTGTTCGAGGCGATTGTGGTGAAGACGCGGGCGTAAGCCGGTCGTCTACGAACGGTCTACCTAGCCTATAGCGGCCCCGGCCTGCGCCGGGGCGACGATCAAGAGTCAGCCACCACCCGGATCGACAGTTCGCGCAACTGCTTTGGCGTGGCCGGCGCGGGCGCGTTCATCATCAGGTCTTCCGCCTTCTGGTTCATCGGGAAGACGATGACTTCGCGGATGTTCGGCTCGTCGGCCAGCAGCATGACGATGCGGTCGATCCCCGGTGCCGATCCGCCGTGCGGCGGCGCGCCTAGCTTGAACGCGTTGATCATGCCCGAGAAGTTGGTGTCGACCTCGACCTGCGTATAGCCGGCGATTTCGAACGCCTTGTACATGATGTCCGGACGGTGGTTGCGGATCGCGCCCGACGACAGCTCGATACCGTTGCAGACGATGTCATACTGGTAGGCCAGGATATCGAGCGGGTTCATCGTCTCCAGCGCATCCATCTCGCCCTGCGGCATCGAGAAGGGGTTGTGGCTGAAATCGACCTTCTTGGCCTCTTCGTCATATTCGAACATCGGAAAGTCGACGATCCAGCAGAATTCGAAGCGGCTCTTGTCGATGAGTTCGAGTTGATCGGCGACGCGGGTCCGCGCGAGTCCGGCGAGCTTGGCGGCTTGGGCCTCCTTGCCCGCGGCGAAGAAGATGCCGTCATTCGGGCCGAGGCCCATGGCGTCGGCAATCGCCTTCATGCCGTCCTGGCCGTGATTGTTGGCGATCGGACCGCCGAACACGCCGTCCTTTTGGGTAGCATAGCCGAGGCCGGGAAAGCCTTCGCCCTGCGCCCATGAATTCATGTCGTCGAAGAATTTGCGGCTCTTCTCGTTCGTCGCGGGAGCGGGGATGGCGCGCACGACATTACCCTCCGCAACCATCGAGGCGAAGCGACCGAAGCCCGAGCCTTTGAAATGGTCACTGACGTCGGTGATCAGCAGCGGGTTACGCAGGTCCGGCTTGTCATTGCCGTATTTGAGCATCGATTCGCGGTACGGAATGCGCTTGAATGGCAGAGCGCTGACGGTGCGGCCCTTGCCCTCGAAATCGGCGAATTCCTCGAATACGCCATGGAGAACGGGCTCAATCGCCGCGAACACGTCGTCCTGCGTGACAAAGCTCATTTCGAAATCGAGCTGATAGAATTCGCCCGGGCTGCGATCGGCGCGCGCGTCTTCGTCGCGGAAACAGGGCGCGATCTGGAAATAGCGGTCGAAACCCGCGACCATCAGCAGCTGCTTGAACATCTGCGGCGCTTGCGGGAGCGCGTAGAATTTGCCGGGGTGGACGCGGCTGGGGACCAGATAGTCCCGCGCGCCTTCGGGGCTGCTCGCCGTCAGGATGGGCGTTTGAAATTCCGTGAACCCCTGCTCGATCATGCGGCGGCGGATGCTGGCGATGACGTTCGAGCGCAGCACGATGTTCTTGTGCAGCCGCTCGCGGCGCAGATCGAGATAGCGGTATTTGAGGCGCGTTTCCTCGGGATAATCGCTCTCGCCGAACACCGGCATCGGCAGTTCGGAGGCTGACGATTGCACCCACACTCCGTGATCCGGATGCAGCCCGCTCGGCATCAGCTCGACTTCACCAGTCGACAAATTGGCGTTGACCTGATCTTCTGATCGAGCGAGCAACTCACCGCAAACAGTGATTACGCTTTCAACACGGGCGTTGTCCGCAACCTCATAGCCCTTACTGCTAGGGTGCAGTACAATCTGGGTAATCCCGTAGTGGTCGCGCAGATCGATGAACAGCAATCCGCCGTGATCGCGCTTGCGATGGATCCAGCCAGACAATCTTACGGGTGGCCTCTCTTCTGCCACCTCATTGGAAATGGTATTCTGAAGCCTCAGTTCACCACAGTTGTGGGTGCGATAACAGTTTGGGGTCATAGTTCACTCTACAGAAAAATCGTCATCCCGGCAGAAGCCGGGGTCCACGGCACCGCGAGGGCGGACCCTTCGTCTTGGCGACGGCACTTGCCGCAAGGTGGACCCCGGCTTTCGCCGGGGTGACGGAAAATGTTGAAGAGCGCTTCATGGCCACGCCCCTGTTTGTCAAGGCGCGCGGGGGCGCTATGGGGTTGCCGATGCATATCCATCCGCTGATCGACGACAGCGCCACGCTCGCCCAACTCTGTGCCCGCCTATCGAAATCGCGGTTCATCGCGGTCGATACCGAGTTCATGCGCGAGAACACTTTTTGGCCCGAACTGTGCCTGATCCAGATCGCCGACGAGAATGAGGCGGCGGCGATCGACCCGATGGCACCGGGGATCGACATGGCTCCGCTGCTCGAGCTGCTGGTGTCGAACGAGGATGTGCTGAAGGTGTTTCACGCCGGCGGGCAGGACGTCGAGATCGTCTATAATCTGACCGGCACGACCCCGCACCCGCTGTTTGATACGCAGATCGCGGCGATGGCTTTGGGGCAAGGCGAGCAGGTCGGCTATTCGAACCTGGTCGAAAGCTGGCTGGGCATCAATCTCGACAAGGGTGCGCGCTTTACCGACTGGGCGCGCCGTCCGCTTGACAAGCGCCAGATCGATTATGCGATCGGCGACGTGACCCATCTCGCCAAGATTTTCCCGATGATGATGGCCAAGCTCATCAAAACCGGGCGTGGTGAATGGCTCGAGGCGGAGATGGAGAAGCTCGCCGACCCCGCCAATTACGCCGCCGATCCGGCCAAGGCCTGGCTGCGCGTGAAGATCGCCAGCCGCAAACCCGAAGTGCTCGGGCGTCTCAAGGCCTTGGCGGCGTGGCGCGAGCTGGAGGCCAAGGGCAAGAATTTGCCGCGCGGGCGGATCATGAAAGACGAGACGCTGGCCGATATCGCGCTGCACCCGCCACGCGCGCAGGCGGACCTTGCCAAGGTGCGCGGATTGTCGACCTCATGGGCGGGCAATGACATCGGCGGGCGGATGCTATCCGCCGTCGCGGCCGCGGAGCCGATGAGCGACGACGAAATGCCCGCGCGCGACGACCGCAAGCCGGGATTGGGCCGCGAGGGGGCATTGGTCGCCGACCTGCTCAAACTGTTGCTCAAGATTCGCTCACGCGAATCGAATGTCGCGCCGAAACTGTTGGCGCGCAACGACGAGCTCGATCTGCTGGCGTCGGGCGTGCGCGAGAATCTGCAGATCCTGCAGGGTTGGCGATTCGAGCAATTCGGGCGTGACGCACTCGAACTGGTCGAGGGTCAGCTGGGCTTCGCGGTCAAGAACGGCAAGCTGAAGATGACGCGGACCGAAGACTAGGCGCTCTTCGTTTCCCATAACCGCCCCAGCACCTGACGCGCGAACGGGACGGTCAAGGCTCGGCGTTCGCTCAACGCCGCCGTATCGAGTGCATCCGCGAGTCGGACGATCGCAACGTGATTACGCGGCACGCGCGGCACCAGATAGCTGACGACGTCTTCCGGCAACACGATCCCGCGCCGCTCGAGCAGTCGTTGCAGCAATTGCCCGATCAATTGGTCGTCGGGATCGGCCAGCGTGACGTGCGGGGTCGCCATCAGCCGCGACCGCAGATCGGGCAAGGTGATCACCCAGTCGGTGGGCCAATGATCGGCAGTGATCAGCAGCGGCCGCCGTGTTTCCTGCGCGGCATTCCACGCGTGGAACAACTCGGTTTCGTCGACGCGTTCGCCATTTTCGATAAGTGTACCGCCGGTCCGCAAGACGAAGATGCGCCCGAGCAGACTGCGCCCCGATTTGCGCGGACCCGTCAGCACCGAGGCCGCGACGGGCCAGCGCGCATGGCTGTTGAGATGGCGCACCGCCGCCGCGTTGCTGGGCGAGACGACGAAGCCCTCGTCCTCCTCGCCCGCGGGCCAGTCGAACGGGAGCGCGTTCTGCGTCATCGCGAAATCCGCAACGAACCGCCGACGTCCTCGACCTTGAGGCCCTTGGCCACCAAAGCCGCTTGCAGCGCCGCCGCGTCGCCGTTGAAGGCAACGCGCATCACCGACGTCCCGCCGATCGCGAGACTGGAGGTGCTCGCCGCCGTAACGCCGGGGACATTGCGTACTGCGGACTCGGTGGCGGTAATCGACGCGCTGTCAGGACTGGCGAACTGGACGCTGATGACGCTCGACCCTGCGGTGACCGGTGCAGTGCCATTATCCTCGACCGCCGGCAGGTCGGTCGCGTTGAGCAGCGAATCGTCGGGCGCGGCCGGCGCGATCAGCGACGGATCGGGCCTGAGTTCGCCCGCCGCCAGCGCTTCGGTATATAATTGGTCCATCCGCCGCACGCCTTCGTCCATCAACGCGGGGAGCGCGTCGCTCGATGCCGCGCGGAGGGTGAAGCTGCCGAGAATGCGACCGTCCGGGCCATGCTTGGCGGTAAAGACGCCGAACACCGGGCCGCCGGGGTAGCGCCGATCGAGGCGGACCTGCGGCACCAGCACATCCGCCGCGCCATATTGATCGAGGATCAGCCGCCACCAGATTCGCCCTGGCCGCTGCGCCTGGCCCGCGGTCAGCAGCAACGGGTCCGCCCCCGAGCCGCTGGAGCGGACATAATCGATGGGGCTGCCCCCGCTGCGATACCGCGCCCAGGCTTTTTGCCATTCGCTTTGCGCTTCGTATGAAATGGGTCCGCCGCCCGACCATTCGACCGGCAGCACCAGCATCGGCGCGGACCGCGAAACGCTGCCGCCGACACCGAGTAACGCCCCGGCCCGGGCGCGGTCGAACAACACGCCGAGTTTCGCGACATAACGCGTCGGCCCGACCTGTTCCTGTTCCACGACGATACCCGCGACGAGGCCGTCGAGCACCGAGTCGGCGGGAATGCCGCCAAGCGAGCCGCCATGCGTCTTGGCCCACAGCAATTGCCAACCCTTGCGCTGGGCAATGCGCCACCCGCCGAGCCGCGCCGCGTCGGGCGATTTGCCCGACACATCGACGTCGATACCCGAAACTTCGAAGCTGCCCGACGAATCGATGGGGGGGACGCCCCGGTCACCGCCCTCGATCTGGGCCCATACGGCAACCGCGCCCGCAAGCGCGCCGAAACCGAGGAGAGGAAGGAGCGCGCGCCGCACGTTGCGGTCTTTGGCGGGAACGCCGTGGAAATCCAAGCCGCAAGTGCCTAGGGCGTGCTCATGGCGGGATATACATACGAACAGGCCGGCGTTTCTATCGCAGCGGGCAATGCCTTGGTCGAGGCAATCAAGCCGCTGGCCCGCGCCACCGCGCGACCGGGAGCCAATGCGGAATTGGGTGGCTTTGGCGGATTTTTCGACCTCAAGGCCGCGGGATATGACGACCCCCTGCTGGTCGCCGCCAATGACGGGGTCGGGACCAAGCTCAAGCTGGCGATCGAATTCGACCGGCATGATGGTGTCGGGATCGATCTGGTCGCGATGTGCGTCAACGATCTGATCGTGCAGGGTGCGGAGCCGTTGTTCTTCCTCGATTATTTCGCCAGCGCGAAACTCGATACGGCCATCGCGACCCTCGTCGTCGCGGGGATCGCCGAGGGTTGCCGCATCGCCGGCTGCGCGCTGATCGGGGGCGAGACCGCCGAAATGCCCGGCATGTATGCCGATGGCGATTACGATCTGGCGGGCTTTTCGGTCGGTGCGGTCGACCGGTCGCAAGTTTTGACGGGCGACCGGGTGAGCGCAGGCGACGTCATTCTCGGCCTTGCAAGTTCGGGGGTCCATTCGAACGGTTTCTCGCTGGTGAGGCGGCTGGCCGCGGACAAGGGCTGGAAACTGAAGCGCCCTTCCCTGTTCGATCAGGACCAGATCCTGATCGATGCGTTGATGGCACCGACGCGGATTTACGTGAAGTCGCTGTTGCCGTTGATCCGCAGCGGCAAGATCGGCGCGCTGGCGCACATTACCGGCGGCGGCTTGCTGGAAAACATTCCGCGCGCCTTACCCAAGGGGCTGCACGCCCATGTCGATGCGGATGCGTGGGTCCAGCCGCGGCTGATGGCGTTCTTGCAGGCGCAGGGCGGAATCGAGCCGGGCGAGATGGCGCGAACGTTCAATTGCGGCGTGGGCATGGCGGTCATCGTCAGGCCCGAGGAGGTCGATGCGGTGACCGAAAGCTTGGCTGCGGCGGGCGAGACGGTCGTGACATTGGGGCACATCGACGCCGGGGAGCGCGGTTGCACCGTTACCGGCAGCAGCGAAACCTGGTCCGCACGCGCGCCGTGGAGCGCCACGCACCATGGCTAAAGCCCGGGTCGCCGTGCTGATATCGGGCACCGGCAGCAACATGGCGGCGCTGCTTTATGCGTCGCGGCGCGAAGATTGCCCTTACGAGATCGTCCTGGTGGCGTCGAACAATCCCGAGGCGCCGGGGCTGAACCTTGCCGCTGCCGAGGGTGTCGCCATTTGGTCGCACAGCCACAAGGGCCTGACCCGGCTCGCATTCGACGAATTGCTCGACGAGGCGCTGCACGATCATGACGTCGAGTTCGTTGCGCTGGCCGGATATATGCGCTTGCTCAGTCCCGATTTCGTCGAAAGCTGGGGCGGCCGGACACTCAACATTCACCCGTCATTGCTGCCCAAATATAAGGGGCTGCACACGCATCAGGCGGCGTTGGCGGCGGGTGACACGGTTGCGGGCTGTTCGGTTCACGAGGTCACCGCCGAACTCGATGCGGGACCCGTCCTGGCCCAAGCCGAGGTCGCGATCTTGCCGGGCGATACGCCCGAAACGCTCGCCGCACGCGTCCTGATCGCAGAGCATCAACTCTACGCCCCGACCCTCGCCGCGTTCGTCGGGCGCGACCGGTCGCCCGACTATCTCGTCGCGAAGGTCCGCAAAGTCGCGATAGCGATGCCCGATGCGGAGGAGACGCTGTCCCACGGCATGCCCTGCTTCGGTATCGTCAAAGGCAAGAAGTTCGCCTGGGTCAGCGTCGATCATCATGGCGACGGCAAGACCGCGCTGCTCGTCAAGATAAGCGGCGAGGAAGAACAGGCCGCGCTGATCGAAGCCGACCCCGCGCATTATTATCGTCCGGCCTATTTCGGCGATGGCTGGGTGGGGATGCGTCTCGATCTGGGTGACACCGATTGGGACCATGTCGCCGATTGGGTCCAGCGCAGTTGGTTGAGCGTCGCGCCGAAACGGCTGACCGCGTTCCTGGACGCCGCGAACGAATTTTAGGAGATTATGATGCTGAGATTTGTGTTGCCGCTGACGATCGCTTTGGTGGCGGCACCCGTGTCCGCTCAAGACAGCATCACGGTCGAGCTCAGCAACTTCCACTTCACGCCATCGGCGCTCACCCTGCATCATGGGCAGGCGTACACGCTGCACATCGTCAACACGGCGTCGGGCGGACATGATTTCGTCGCGCCCGAATTCTTTGCGGCATCACAGATTGCGCCCGCCGACCGCGCGAAAGTCGCGGGCGGCAAGGTGGACGTCGGCGGGGGTGAGGCCGTCGACATCCACTTCACCGCGCCGGCGCACGCCGCAACTTACAAACTGAAATGCAGCCACTTCCTCCATGCCAGTTTCGGCATGACGGGATCGATCACGGTCGATTAGCCGACGATTTCTTCCGGCTTGAAGAAGAAGGCGATTTCGGTCGCGGCATTTTCGTCGCTGTCCGAACCGTGGACCGAATTGGCTTCGATCGACTCCGCCAATTCCTTGCGGATCGTGCCTGGTTCGGCGTTGGCGGGGTTGGTCGCGCCCATGATGTCGCGGTTGCGCTGCATGGCGTTCTCGCCTTCCAGTACCTGAACCACGACCGGACCGCTGGTCATGAAGGCGACCAGATCGTTGAAGAACGGGCGTTCGCGGTGAACGCCGTAAAAGTCCTCGGCCTGATCCTTGGTCAGGTGAATGCGCCGGGACGCGACGACGCGCAGGCCGCCGTCTTCCAGCATCTTGGTGACCGCACCGGTCAGGTTGCGGCGGGTGGCATCGGGCTTGATGATCGAGAAAGTGCGCGTCGCGGCCATGACTGGTCGAGGCTCCATGTTTAAGTTGCGGGATTGGCCGCGCCCTTAGTCGCGCCAGCCCGGCGGGGCAAGTTTACCGCCCGCGCATCGGGCCGTCGGCGTCTTCGGACGCGCGCAACGCACGCAGTTCGTCGAACGAAATCTCGCCGTCGTGGTTCTTGTCGGCGGCATCGAAGCGCTTGCCTTCATAAGCGAGCAGTTCCGCGAGGGTGACATTGCCGTCCGAATTGACATCGGCCTCGAGCAGAACCGTCGCGCCGAGCGGCTCGATCAATTGACCCAGTCCGCGATCATTCTTGTCGAGCGGCGGCCGGATGACCGACGCGACGCGCGGGTTTCGCCCGCCTGCCGCCTCGTCGGACAAGGCGACCGAGCCCAGCTCGGCCTGCCATGCGGCGAACTCGGCGAAATCGATGCTGCCGTTGCTGTCCCGATCGACGTGCTGGAAACGCGCGCGGATCAGGACATCGCGTTTGGCGGCGATGCTCGCCTGCAGTTCGTCGAGCGTGACGACATTGTCGTGATTGGTGTCGGCTTCGCGGAACATCGCGGTAACCGCCTTGTCGAACTTGTCACGCTTGACCGGATCGGGTGCGCGCATTTCGCCATGAGGCATGCCACCGCCAAAACCGCCGGGTCCGCGCCCTCCCCGGCCACCGCCGGGCGACCCGCCGCCGCCGCCGCCCGGGCCCATTTGCGCGCTGACAGCCGAGCCGATGAGGGCCGCCAACAAGATCAGTTTCGTCGCACGCGCCATCGCTCACCACCAGCATCATTGACGTAGGCGCGGTTGCGCTTGCGGGCTTTCCACAAGCTGAACGCGGTTCAGCCTTCCCAATTGTCCTTCACGAACCGATCAAGCAGGCGCACGCCATAGCCTGTCGCGCCCTTGTCCCAGGTGCGGCCGGCCTCACCGGCCCAAACCATGCCGGCAATGTCGAGATGCGCCCACTTCACGCCTTCGTCGACGAAGCGCTTGATGAATTGCGCCGCGGTGATCGAGCCGCCTTCGCGCGGGCCGATATTCTTCATGTCGGCGATCGGGCTGTCGATCAATTTGTCGTAAGTGTCGGACATCGGGAAGCGCCACAATTTCTCGCCGACTTCCCCGCCCGCCGCGATCAACTGCGTCGCCAGCGCGTCGTCGTTCGAGAAGATGCCGCCATGTTCCTTGCCCAGCGAAATGATCATCGCGCCGGTCAGCGTCGCGAGATCGACGATGGTCTGCGGCTTGAAGCGATGCTGGGTCCAGGTGATCGCGTCGGCCAGCACCAGGCGCCCTTCGGCGTCGGTGTTAAGCACTTCGATGGTCTGCCCCGACATCGAGGTCAGCACATCGCCGGGGCGGATCGCATTGCCGTCGGGCATGTTCTCGACCAGTCCGACCACGCCAACGACATTTACCTTGGCCTTGCGCGTGGCCAGCGCGACCATCGCGCCGGTGACGGCACCCGCGCCGCCCATATCCCACTTCATGTCTTCCATGCCCGGCCCGGGCTTGAGCGAGATGCCGCCGGTGTCGAAGGTCACGCCCTTGCCGACCAAGGCGAGCGGGGTTTCGTCACCGTTGCCGCCAGCCCAGCGCATCGCCATGACGCGCGACGGGCGCGACGACCCCTGCCCGACGCCGAGCAACGAGCCCATGCCGAGCTTTTCCATCGCCGGCACGTCGAGAACCTCGATCGTGACACCGAGCGGTTCGAGCTTCGCCCTGGCGCGCTCGACGAAGGATTCGGGGTAAAGAATATTGGCGGGTTCGGCGACGAGGTTGCGCGTGAATTCGGCGCCGTCGGCGGCGGCCGATCCAGCCGCCCAGCCCGCTTCGTCACCAACGATCACGACCTCGGCCAGGCTGATCTTCTGCTTGTCCTTGAGCTTAGTGCGATAGGCGTCGTGGCGCCACCCGCGCAGGCGCGCGCCGACTGCGAACGAGGCGGCTTCATCGGCGTTCGCCTTGGTCAGGTCAGCGACGAATTTTGTTTCACCCGACGTGAGCAGGCGCGCGGTCACCGCCGCACCGGCCTTTTCAAAACCCTCAGCCGAGCCGTCGCCCGTGCCCACGATCAGCACCCGTCGTGCCGCCCCGCCCTGCGCATAAATCTGCTCGACGACCGCGCCGGATTCGCCTTCGAATCGCGCCAGGCGCACTGCAGCCGTTACGCCCTCACCATGATCGAGCGAGGCAGTTGCGTTTTCGACTCCGTCCTTGCCCACGGGGACGACGAGCGTGCTCCAATCGGCGGGCAGGCTGGCGGCAAAACTGATCTTCATGGCGAAACATTTTCCGATAAATTGGGGGATGGCTGTTCCCTAGGCCCGTCGCTGCCCCTCCCGCAACCGTTGCGCGTTGTCGGGCGCTGCGATAGTCGCAAGGCCTTCAAAGGGTTGGGCGTGCCGGTCAGAACAGTTCATCTGCTCGCTTCGGCGGCGCTATTTTCGGCGGGTCAGGCGGCGGTCGCGCAGACCGGCGCGCCTGTGGCTGCCGCCGCTGCAACGCCCGATCAAGCGGTCGATTTCTCCGCCGCCCAGCTGAACTATGATGATGGCGCCGACACGGTAACGGCCACCGGCGACGTGCGCATGACGCGCGAGGGCAATCGCGTTCGCGCCGACACCATCACCTGGAACCGCAAATCGGGTCAGGTCATCGCGTCGGGCAATGTCATCGTCGTCAATCCGGGCGGCGATGCGGCATATGGCGACAAGGTACAGCTGACCGACACGCTGAAAGACGGGGTGGTCGATAATCTGTTGCTGGTGCTGGCCGAGGGTGGCCGTTTGGCGGCGGTCAAGGGCACCCGCGTCGACGGCGTCTCGACACTCGAAAACGCCGCCTATACCCCCTGCCCGGTCACCGATGATGACGGTTGCCCGCGCAATCCCAGCTGGTCGATCAGCGCCGTCAAGATCGTGCATGATCCCGTCGCGAAGAAACTGACCTTCACGCACGCCCAGCCGCATATTTTTGGCATCGGACTGTTCACACTGCCAAAATTCACCATCCCGTTGGGCGGCGGCGGATCGACGGGCCTGCTGACCCCCGATCTGCGCTATTCGCGTACCAACGGACTAGAGTTTGCCCAGCCCGTGTATTTCAGGCTCGCACCCAACCGCGATTTGACGCTGACGCCGCATCTCTATTCGGAAGTGCTGCCCGCGCTTGCCGGCCAGTATCGTGCGCTGACGGAGAATGGCGCCTATCAGATCGGCGGCTTTGCTACTTATGGTTCCCGCCTGCCCGCGGGAACGGTCAGCACGATCGGTCAGCGCGAATTCCGTGGTTACCTCGATGCCAGCGGCCGGTTTCAACTCGACCCAGCGTGGAGCATTTCCGGATCGGTCCGCCGCGCGACCGACCGCACGTTGCTGCGGCGTTACGACATTTCGAACGACGACCGCCTGCGCTCGGTGATCCGTATCGAACGCGCTGCGCCCGACAGCTTCCTCTCCCTCGACAGCTGGGCATTTCAGACGTTGCGCGCAGGCGAGGACCAGGGGCAAAGCCCGCTGGTCCTGCCCGAATTCGATTATCGCCTGCGCTTGCCGGACATGATCGCCGGCGGGCGCGTCAGTACTCAAGTCAACGCACTGTCGATCGCACGGCCCGATGGTCAGGACACGCAGCGGTTGTTCGCGTCGGTGCGCTGGGATTTGCGACGCCTGACCCCTTGGGGACAGGAATTGCTGCTGACCGCTTATGGCCGCGGCGACTTGTATCACAGCAAGGGCAATGCGCTGACGACGACCGCGCAATATCGCGGCGATCCTGGGTTCGAAGGGCGCGCGGTCGGTTCACTCGCTGCGGAACTGCGCTGGCCGCTGATCGGTGAGTTCCTGTCGGGCATGCAGCGGATCACGCCGCGGGTTCAGCTTGTCGCGACGCCGCATGTCCGCAATTTCGAAATTCCCAATGAAGACGCCCGCGCGGTCGATCTCGAGGACAGCAATCTGTTCGCGCTCAACCGCTTCCCCGGGTACGATCGGTACGAAGACGGCGTGCGCGTCACCTACGGCGTCGATTGGGCGTATGACGCACCGAACATCGCCGTTGCTGCCACCGTTGGCCAGTCCTATCGCATCACCCAGCACGGCGCGATTTTCCCGGATGGCACGGGCCTTAATGGCCGCACCTCCGACATTGTCGGGCGGGCCAGCGTCAAGTTCCGCGACTTCGTGACCTTCACCGAGCGGTTCCGGCTGGACAAGGACACGCTCGAAGTCCGCCGCAACGAGGTCGATGCGACGATCGGGTCCAAAAGCACTTACGCCGTCATCGGGTATCTGCGCCTCAACCGCGACATTCCGTTTACGCTCGAGGATTTGCGCGACCGCGAGGAAATCCGCCTTGCCGGGCGGCTGGCGGTCACCAAATATATTTCGGTGTTCGGATCGACGATCATCGATCTGACGGACCGCGCCGAGGATCCGACCTCAACGGTCGATGGCTATGAGCCGGTTCGCCACCGGTTGGGCATCGCCTACACCGATGATTGCATCGACCTGGGCTTCACATGGCGACGTGAATATCAGACGTCGGGCGACGCGCGCGCCGGCAACAGCTTTCTGGTCAGGCTGGCGTTTAAGGGCTTTGGTCGCTAATCCGCCATTCACGATGCTGCTGGCATCACGGGGCCGGGCAAATTCAGAGGTTTGAGAACATCTTGAGCAAGTTTATCCGCGCGCTGCCGCTTATCCTCGTCGCATCTGCCGCCATGGCGCAGGATGCGGACCAAGCAACGAACAGTGCTGCCAATTTGAATATCCCCGCCAACGTCCAGTTGCTGGGCAAGGTCGATCCGCACCTCCGCAAGGCGACGGCGATCGTCAATGGCGCGATCATCACCGGCACCGATGTCGATCAGCGTCTGGCGCTGATCATCCTGGCCAATGGCGGGCAGGTTCCGGATGCCGAACGAGATCGGCTGCGCCTCCAGGTGCTGCGCAACCTGATCGACGAGCGGCTGCAGATCCAGGAAGCCAAGACGCACGACATCACCATCGAGCGCAGCGAAATCGACCGAAGCTACAACCAGGTCGCGCAACGGTTCAAGCAGACGCCCGAGGGACTCGGGGCTTATTTGCGCAACGCCGGTTCGTCCGATCGATCGATCAAGGGACAGATCGAGGGTGAGTTGGCGTGGAGCCGTTTGCTGCGGCGTCAGGTCGAACCCTTCGTCAATGTCAGCGGCGGTGAAGTTCAGTCCGTGCTCGACCGGCTGCAGGCGACAAAGGGCGCAAAGGAATATCGCGTCAGTGAATTGTATCTGTCGGCGACCCCCGAGACGGCGGCGGCAGTGTCGGACAATGCGCGCAAGATCATCGAGGCGGTGCGCGGCGGCGGATCGTTCCAGGCCTATGCGCGCCAGTTTTCCGAAGCGTCGACTGCCTCGGTCGGCGGCGATCTCGGCTGGGTCCGCGCGGGGCAATTGCCCGAGGCGTTGGCGCAGAGCCTGGAGACCATGCAAAATGGTCAGATTGCCGGACCGATTGCCATTCCCGGCGGTTTTTCCATCCTGGTGTTGCAGGACAGCCGTCAGGTCCTGACCACCGATCCGCGCGACGCAGTTCTCAATCTGCGTCAGATTTCACTCAAATTCGATGCCAAGACCAGCGAAGCCGAAGCGACTGCGCGCGCTTCGGCGCTGGCCAAGGCGACGCAGGCCATGGGCGGCTGCGGCAAGGCGCAGGAGGTTGCGACGCAACTCGGTGCTGAATTGGTCGACAACGATCAGGTCAAGATCCGCGATTTGCCCGCGCCGTTGCAGGAAACCTTGCTCAAAATGTCGGTCGGCGAATCGACGCCGCCGTTCGGGTCGATGACCGAGGGTGTCCGCGTGCTCGTCATGTGCGGGCGCGACGAAGCGCAGACTGCGAACGGCCCGTCATTCGACCAGATCATGTCGCAGATGGAAGAAGACCGCGTGAACCAGCGCGCGCAGCGTTATCTCCGCGATCTGCGCCGCGACGCGATCGTCGAGTATCGATAAACATGGCGGGTACGCAGGCACCTTTGGTCGTTGCGGTCGGCGATCCGGCGGGGATCGGACCCGAGATTGTCGCCAAGGCTTGGAGCGCGCGAGCGACATCAAGGATCGAGCCGTTCTTCGCCGTTGGCGACCCGCGGACGATCGAAAGCGTGTGGCGCGGCCCGCTCCAGCGGATCAAGGATCCGCGCGATGCCGTGCAGGTCTTTGCCGAAGCGCTGCCGATCTTCGCGGTCGAGGAAGCACGGCCCGATCTGCCGGGTCGACCGACTTATGAGGGCGCGCGGTGTGCGTTGCAAAGCCTTGAGCTCGCCACGGGGCTGACGATGGCCGGCGCAGCGCGTGCCTTGGTGACCGGGCCGGTATGCAAGTCACAGCTTTACGCGATCGGTTTCAATCATCCGGGACAGACCGAATTTATCGCCGAACGCTGCGGTGTCGCACATGACAATGCGGTGATGATGCTCGCCGGACCGTCGTTGCGCGTGGTGCCGATCACGACGCACATGCCGCTGGCGGATGTTGCACGCACGCTCAGTATCGAAATGGTTGTGGCTAAGGGACGCGCGACAGCGCGTGGGCTACAGAAGAATTTTGCGATCGCGAACCCCCGGCTGGCCTTTGCCGGTTTCAATCCGCACGCCGGTGAAGACGGCATGATCGGACGCGAGGAGATCGACATTCTCCAGCCCGCCATCGCGCAGTTGCAGGCGGAGGGCATCGATGCGACCGGGCCGTTCGCGGCGGACACCATGTTCCATTCGCGCGCGCGCAGCCAATATGACGCCGCGATCTGTTGCTATCACGATCAGGCGCTGATCCCGCTCAAGACATTGTGCTTTGACGAGGGCGTCAACATGACGCTGGGTTTGCCGATCGTGCGGACTTCGCCCGATCATGGTACCGCATTCGATATCGCCGGTACGGGCGCCGCCAATCCCGGTGCGATGATCGCCGCGATCAAGATGGCCGCCGAGGCCACGCGCACCCGCGCCGCTTACATTTCCGAGGCGGCTTGAGCGGCGCGTCAGGCGAGGAGCGTCCGCCGCTGCGCGAGGTTATTGCCCGGCACGGGCTGAACGCCTCGAAGGCGCTGGGCCAAAACTTTTTGCTCGATCAGCAGCTTCTGAAGCGGATCGCCGCCATTCCCGGCGATCTTCGCGGTGGCTCGATTTATGAAGTCGGACCCGGTCCCGGCGGGCTGACCCGTGCGCTGTTGGACGCGGGCGCCAACGTGACCGTTGTCGAGCGCGACCGGCGCTGCCTGCCCGCGCTTGCCGAATTGAACGATGACCGGCTGACGGTGATCGAAGGCGACGCCTTGGCCGTTGCGCTTCCGGATGTGCTTGCCGAGGGCGGCCACATCGTTGCCAACCTGCCATATAATGTCGGCACGGCATTGCTCGTCCAATGGCTGTCGAGTGAAGTCTGGCCGCCGCGCTGGGCGTCACTTACGCTGATGTTCCAGCAGGAGGTCGCCGAACGCATCGTCGCCGCGCCGGACAGCGATGCTTATGGACGTCTGGCGGTGCTGGCTGGCTGGCGATCCGAGGCACGGATTGCGATGCGGGTGCATCGCTCGGCGTTCACGCCGCCGCCAAAAGTAATGTCGGCAGTGGTCCATATCGTGCCCAGGGCTCAGCCCGACGGTGTCCGCTTTGCCGATCTCGAAGCCTTGACCGCCGCGGCTTTCGGTCAGCGCCGCAAGATGCTGAGGCAATCGCTCAAGGGATTGGCGGGGGCGCTCGACGCGTTGGAGATTACTGGCGTCGATTCCGCGCGGCGGGCCGAAACATTGTCGATCGAAGAGTTCGTCGCCGTCGCGCGCGCATTGCCCGAGGCGCGCAAATAGTTACTGTTTGGTGGCCGTCTGCTGTGCGCCGATGCGGCCGATTGCTCCCGCCAGCGCGATCTGTTCAGGACAATTGCCGCGACATAATTTGGCCAGCTTATCCAAATTCTCGCGTGCTTTGGCGACTGCGCCCTTGTCGATCAACGCTTCGCCCTGCCCCGCCAGTGCCGTGCGATCGTTTGGATCCAGCGCCAGCGCCTGACGATACAGACGGATCGATTTGCCCGGCAGCCCTTGTTTGCGCGCCACATCGGCGAGCGTGAGATAGGCGACGCGGCTGCGCGGATTGGCGGCAAGTGCGCTTTCGAGCAGATCGGTCGCGGTCTCGAGTTGACCCGCTGCCGCCGCGGCCTGCCCTTGCATCACCAGCGACGGTGCCACGACGGGCGCGGGCGCGGCCGAAACCAGCATCAGTGCGCCGAGGGTCAAGGCCAGCCGCATCACAGTCTCCATTCTGTTCTTGGCATAACGGCTAACACGCCTTGATGAGCCGTGCGACGAAAAATCCGTCGGTGCCGTCCCGTTGCGGGGAAAGGCGAATGCCCGGACCGTCGGCCGTACCGAAAGGCAATGGTGCGGCACTCCAACCCGCTTCGCGCGCCAGCAGTGCCTCTACCTGCGCGGCGCCTTCTTCGCGCAACTGTGAGCACACGGCATAGACCAACGCCCCGCCCGGCTTCACCAAGGGCAGCGCGAGATCAATGACATGCCGCTGGAGCACGACCAGCGCCTCGACGCGCTCGGGCGTCAACCGCCACCGCGCCTCCGGATTGCGCCGGAGCGTGCCCGTTCCGGAGCAAGGGGCATCAATCAGCACAACGTCCGCCAGTCCTTCAAGGTCGGCCAATTGCTCCGCCTCGCGTCCGCCATCGAGCAACCGGACTTCGCACTCGGCACCCGCGCGCTGCGCCCGGGGTTCGAGCCGTCGCAGGCGGTCTCGCGCGGTGTCGCACGCGATCAAGCGGCCTTCGTTGCGCATCGCCGCCGCCAGCGCCAGGGTTTTGCCTCCCGCGCCTGCGCACAGATCGACGACGATCGTCGCGGGTGCCGCCGCGCACGCTTCGACGATCAACTGACTGCCGAAATCCTGCACCTCGATCCGCCCGTCGCGATAGGCGTCGCTCGCCTCGACATTGATCGGATCGGTCAGGCGTAGTCCGTCGCTGCCGACGGGCGTCGCATCGGGGAATAAAGGCGAAACTTCATCGCGCGTCGCCTTGAGCCGGTTCACGCGCAGATCGAGTGGCGCGCGGTCGAGCGAAGCCTCATCGGGCAAACGTGCTGCCAACCATGCCGGCATCACGCCGCCGGTCGCGCGCGGCTCGTCTGGCAACAGCGCTGCGGGTCCATAAGCCGATCCGTCGAACGTCGCCGCCAGGACGTCATCCGCATCCGCCAGCGCAGCCATGGCCGCACGTCCGCTCGCCGGCGGATCGCCAAAGCGGCGGATCGCGCGATAGATTAATTCGCGGACAGCGCGACGGTCCTTGGATCCGGCATAGCGCCGCGCCTTGAACCCGTTGGCGATGACCGTGTCGGCACCAGCCTGTGACGCGAGGATCGCGTCGAGCAGTTCGATGGCGGTTCGAGTTCGGGCGGCAGGTGTCACTGCGTGGGATAGTTCGGGGCTTCGCGCGTAATGCTCACGTCGTGAACATGGCTTTCGCGCAGGCCTGCATTGGTGATGCGCACGAAACTACCACGCTCGCGCAGGTCGGCAATCGTCGCCGCACCGGTATAGCCCATCGCGGCTTTTACGCCGCCGACGAGCTGATGGATCACGTCCTTGGCGTGGCCCTTATAGGCGACTTGCCCCTCGATACCTTCGGGGACGAGTTTAAGTTGATCCTTGATGTCGCCCTGAAAATAGCGGTCGGCAGAGCCGCGGCCCATCGCACCGACGCTTCCCATACCGCGATAGGACTTGTAGGCACGTCCTTGATAAAGAAAGGTTTCCCCGGGTGCTTCTTCGGTGCCGGCGAGGAGCGAGCCGACCATGACCGCGCCCGCGCCGCCGGCCAGTGCCTTGGCGATGTCGCCCGAGGTGCGCAGTCCGCCATCGGCGATCACCGGCACGCCGGACTTGGCCGCTTCTTCCGCCGCGTCCATCACTGCCGTCAGCTGCGGTACGCCGACACCCGCGACGATGCGGGTGGTGCATATGGAACCTGGGCCGATCCCGACCTTGATCGCGTCTGCCCCCGCGTCGATCAGCGCGCGGGTGGCACCGGCGGTGGCGACATTCCCGGCCATGATCTGCACTTCGTTCGACAGCTTGCGAACACGCGCCACGGCATCGGCGACCATTTTCGAGTGGCCATGCGCGGTGTCGATGACGATCAGGTCGCAGCCCGCGTCGATCAGCGCCTCGGTCCGTTCGAACCCGCCATCGCCGGTGGTCGTTGCCGCGGCCACACGCAGCCGCCCGCTCTCGTCTTTGGTCGCGTTCGGGTAGGCGACCGCCTTTTCCATGTCCTTGACGGTCACAAGCCCGGTGCAGCGGTATTCGGCGTCGACGACGATCAGTTTCTCGATGCGGCGTTGGTGCAACAGCCGTTGCGCCTCCTGACGGCTGACGCCTTCGCTGACGGTCACCAGATCCTTCGACGTCATCAGCTCGCTGACCGGCTGTGCGGCATGTTCGGCGAAACGCACGTCGCGATTGGTCAGGATGCCCACCAACTTGCCCGACGCTTCGACCACCGGGATGCCCGAAATATGGTGCGTCGCCATCAACGCCCTCGCCTCGGCCAGCGTTTGCTGCGGCTGGATGGTGATCGGATTGACGACCATGCCGCTTTCGAAGCGTTTGACCTGTCGCACCGCATCCGCCTGTTCCTGCAGCGTCAGATTGCGGTGGAGGACGCCCAGCCCGCCGAGCTGCGCCATGACGATCGCCATCTTCGCTTCGGTCACGGTATCCATCGCCGCGGACAGGATCGGGATGTTGAGATCGATCGTGCGGGTCAGGCGGGTGCGGGTGTCGGCTTCGCCGGGAAGGACGCTGCTGGCGCCGGGGCGGAGAAGAACGTCGTCGAAAGTCAGGCCCAAAGGGATATCGGCAATGCGAGTCATGTCCCGCCCTAGCGAAGGACGCGGCGCTCCGCCAGCGCCTCGCCCCTTTCGCTCGCGCCACGCCGGGCGCATATGCGCGGCATAGCGGAGGAATTTTGATGGGCGTTCTGGCAATTGCGATCGCATTCGTCGCGATAATCTACGTCGTGCTGGCCGTGAAGATGGTGCCGCAGGGATATCGCTACACCATCGAGCGCTTTGGCAAGTTTACCGCCACCGCGGCGCCGGGGCTGACGCTGATCGTACCACTATTCGATCGTGTCGGTCGCAAGATCAATATGATGGAGCAGGTGCTTGATATTCCGGGACAGGAAATCATCACCAAGGACAATGCGATGGTCGCGGTCGATGGAGTGGTGTTCTTTCAGGTCCTCGACGCCGCCAAGGCGGCGTATGAGGTCAGCGAATTATACAATGCGATCATGCAGCTTGCGACGACGAACCTGCGCACGGTCATGGGCGCAATGGACCTCGACGAAACACTGTCCAAGCGCGACGAGATCAACACACGCCTGCTGATGGTCGTCGATCACGCCACCGAAAGCTGGGGCGTGAAGATCACCCGCGTCGAGCTGAAGGACATTCGCCCGCCGGCCGACATCGTCAATGCCATGACGCGGCAGATGAAGGCAGAGCGCGAAAAGCGCGCCTCGATCCTCGAATCCGAAGGCGCGCGGCAGAACGACATCAACCGCGCCGAGGGTCAGAAACAGTCACAGATCCTCGAGGCCGAAGGTCGCCGCGAAGCCGCGTTCCGCGACGCGGAGGCGCGCGAGCGTGCGGCGCAGGCCGAGGCGGCGGCAACGAAAATGGTGTCCGACGCCATCGAGGGCGGCAGCGTGCAGGCGATCAATTACTTCATCGCCCAAAAATACGTCGAGGCGATCGGGCTATTCGCGACATCGCCCAATGCCAAGACGATCCTGTTCCCGGTCGAAGCCACGCAATTGATGGGTACGCTGGGCGGGATCGGCGAATTGGCGCGCGAAGCGATCGGGGGCGGTGACAAGACGCCGCCGCCCGCTCCGCTTGCGCGGCCTTCAGTCCCGCGGTCGAGCGCGTGAACGCGATGGATGCATGGATCGCGGGATCGGGCATCGCGCCGGCGTGGTGGTGGCTGATCGCCGCCGCCTTGCTCGCCGGAGCGGAGATCGTCGCGCCCGGGTTTTTCCTGATCTGGCTGGGCGGCGCGGCGGCGATTACAGGTGTCGCAACGCTGCTGCTCGGATTGCCCGACGCGGCGCAGTTCCTGCTGTTCGCGGTCGCCGCGATGGCGCTGGTGCTGACCGGGCGGCGGTTCTTCCGCTATGCCGATGTTGCCAGCGCCGACCCGTTGCTCAACGACCGCGCCGCGCGGCTGATCGGACAGGTCGTGATAGTCGTCGAGTCGATCGACGACACCGGCGGCCGCGTCAGGGTCGGCGACGGCATGTGGTCGGCACGCGGTGTCCACGCCGCGGTTGGTGAACGGGTCCGCGTGATCGGAGCCGATGGGAATGTGTTGCGAGTGGAGGCGGTCTAGCCGTCGCCCCGGCGGAGGCCGGTGACGCTAACGATTAAAGACGACCGCGTTCAACAACGGCCCTGCCTCCGCCGGGGCGACGCGCCTACAGCCGCCCGTGGCAGTGCTTGTATTTCTGGCCCGACCCGCACGGACACGGCGCATTGCGCGACACGACGCCTTCCCAATTCGCCGGATCTTCCCCGATGTCCTCGGCGGTCAACATCGCGGTCTGCAACGGCGGGATGCGCGTGGTGATCATCCCGCCGGAGCCGATACCGCGCGCGTCGTCCTCGCCGGTGAGCGGATCGGTGTGGCTCAGCATGAAATCGGGCATCTTCGGCAGGTCGGTCTGCGGCATCACGAATTGCGCGTTGGCCAGCGTGCGCGTCACATCCTCGCGGATCAGGTCGAGCATCCGCTGGAACAGTGCAAACGCCTCCTGCTTATACTCGTTGATCGGCGTTTTCTGGGCGTAGGCGCGGAGGTGGATCACCTGACGCAGCGCGTCGAGCGTCGACAGATGTTCCTTCCAATGATGGTCGAGATTCTGCAGCAGCACCGATTTTTCGACCTGAGGCCACATTTCGGGGTCGAGCGTCGCAACCTTGTCCTCGATCAACTTGTCGGCAGCAGCCTGCAGCCGTTCGTCTATCGCCTCGGGGTCGATTCCTTCCTCCGCGGCCCATTCGGCAACCGGCGCGTCCACGCCGAGGACATCACGCGCCCGCTCGGCCAACTCAGCGACATTCCACGTTTCAGGATACGAGTTCGGCGGACAGGCGTCGCCGACCAATGCGTTGACGGTTTCGGCGCGCATGTCCTGAACGACCTCGTCGACCGTTTCCGAATCCATGATGTCGCCGCGCTGTTCGTAGATCACCTTGCGCTGGTCGTTCATCACGTCGTCGTACTCGACGACCTGTTTGCGGACGTCGTAATTGCGCGCCTCGACCTTTTTCTGCGCGGTCTCGATCGCCTTGGACAACCAGCGCGAGCCGATCGCCTCGCCATCAGCCAGATTGTTGTTCATCATTTTCGAGAACATCGTGTCCGGCCCAAAGATGCGCAGCAGATCGTCGTCGAGGCTGAGGTAGAATTTGCTGAGGCCCGGATCGCCCTGACGGCCCGAGCGCCCGCGCAGCTGATTGTCGATGCGCCGGCTTTCGTGGCGTTCGGTGGCGAGCACGAACAAGCCACCAGCGGACAGCACCTGTTGCTTTTCCGCTTCGATCTCGGCGCGGATGGCGGCTTCGGCGGCATCGCGCTGCGGCCCGGCCGCCATGTCGCGCAGTTCGTCGGCGATGCGGAAATCCGCATTGCCGCCCAGCTGAATATCGGTGCCGCGACCGGCCATGTTGGTCGAGACGGTGACCGCGCCGAGGCGCCCAGCCTGGGCAACGATGTGCGCTTCCTGTTCGTGGAAACGCGCGTTGAGCACGCTGTGTGTCACGCCTTCCGCATTGAGGAATTCGCTGAGCAGTTCTGATTTTTCGATACTGACCGTGCCGACCAATACCGGCTGACCGGCGAGCGACTTTTCGCGGATCGACTTGGCGATCGCGCCGAACTTGTCCTGCGTGTTCTTGTAGAACTCATCTTCCTCATCGACACGTTTGACATCGACGTTGGTCGGGATCGTCACGACGTTCATCTTGTAAATGTCGTGGAATTCGGCCGCTTCGGTCGCCGCCGTGCCCGTCATGCCACCGAGTTTGGGGTACATGCGGAAATAATTCTGGAAGGTGATGCTGGCGAGGGTCTGGTTTTCCGCCTCGATTTCCACGCCTTCTTTGGCCTCGACCGCCTGATGCAGGCCGTCGGACCAGCGGCGTCCATCCATCATACGACCGGTGAATTCATCGATGATGACGACCTTGCCGTCGCGGACGATGTAATCGGTATCGCGCTTGAACATCACGTTCGCGCGCAACGCCTGGTTGGTATGATGGACCACCTGGGTGTTTTCGAAATCGTACAGGTTGGCGCCTTCGAGCAGTCCGGCATCCTCGAGCATGCGCTCCATCTTTTCGGTGCCGTCCTCGGTCAGGATGATCGACTTCTGCTTTTCGTCCTTGTCGTAATCCTCGGGCGCGAGCGTCTTCACCAGTTTGTCGACCTGCATGTACAGTTCGGACTTGTCGTCGGTCGGGCCGGAAATGATCAACGGGGTGCGCGCCTCGTCGATCAGGATCGAGTCGACCTCATCGACGATCGCGAACGAGAAGGGCCGCTGGACCATTTGCGCGCGTTCGTACTTCATGTTGTCGCGCAGATAGTCGAAGCCGAATTCATTGTTGGTACCGTAGGTAATGTCCGCGGCATAGGCGTCACGGCGCTCGGAATCGCTGAGGTTGGGGATGATCACGCCGACGGTCAGGCCGAGGAATTTATACACCTGGCCCATCCAGCCGGCGTCGCGGCTGGCGAGGTAATCGTTGACCGTGACGACGTGGACGCCGTTGCCGTCGAGCGCATTGAGATAACAGGCCAAAGTCGCGACCAGCGTCTTGCCCTCACCCGTGCGCATCTCTGCGATTTCACCGCGATGGAGAACGATGCCGCCAATCATCTGCACATCGTAGTGCCGCTGACCCAGCACGCGCTTGGCGGCTTCACGCACCGTGGCGAAGGCTTCGGGCAGTATCTGGTCGAGCGTCTGTCCCTCTTCCAGTTGCGCACGGAGCTTGACGGTTTGCGCGGCCAACTCGTCGTCGGTCAGCGCTGCGATATTATTCTCGAAGCCGTTGATTTTGGCGACGATGCTGCCGAGCGATTTGACATAACGATCGTTGGACGAGCCGAAAATGGCTTTGGCGATGGTGCCGAGCATGACTGGATTCCTGAAATAGCTTTGGTCGCGCGGTGGCGCGGGAACGGGGGGCTGAAATTGGCAGAGCGCCGGAGCGCTAGATCAGCAGCCGATCGGCGTAGAGCGGACGGCTCGTCACGAGCGGCCTGGCGTCGGCCAGCGCAAACGCTTTCGCCGGTGTGGCATGGTTCGCCGGGCGCGCCGCCGCTGCGGTCACAGGCGCCGGTGCAATGCGCAACACCTGTCCGGCCTCCACCGGACGCGCCGCCGCCGCTGGTGAATAACCAGCAATGGCGCTGAGCAGCGCGGAGAGGAGCAGGATCAACCGCATGTGGCCAGCACATAGGTATGAAATGCTTTCGCGTCCATGAGCGACGGCGCATGGACTTGTTAACCATAGCGGCTTAACGACCTCGCATGATCCGCGAATGCCTCTCGCGCCTGCTTCGACTTACGCGCCCTTAGGCGCGATAGTTCGGCGTGCCCGGCACGCCTCGCCGCCTAAGGGCTCAAACCGACCCGAACCGAAGCCAGAGCGACGAGGCCTGTCATGTTGCGCGATCCATCGACCAAATACCGCCCCTTCCCCCAGATCGATTTGCCCGACCGGCAATGGCCTGCGCGCACGATCACGCAGGCGCCACGCTGGCTCAGTACCGACATGCGCGACGGCAATCAGGCGTTGATCGACCCGATGGACGGGGAAAAGAAGGCGCGTTTTTTCGATTTGCTGGTGCGGTTGGGCCTCAAGGAGATCGAGGTCGGCTTTCCGAGTGCGGGCGCCACCGAATTCGATTTTATTCAGGGATTGGTGCGCGACGGCCGCATCCCCGATGACGTCATGGTGCAGGTGCTGACCCAATCCCGTCGCGACCTGATCGAGACCAGCTTTGCCAGTCTGGCCGGAGCGAAGACCGCCATCGTCCACCTCTATAACGCGGTCAGCCCGGCCTGGCGGCGCATCGTGTTCGGCATGGACCGCGCCGACATCAAGCAGATCGCGATCGACGGCGCGAAGGTGCTGCGCGATCAGGCGGCAAAATATCCCGGCACCGATTGGCGCTTCGAATATTCGCCCGAGACGTTTTCGACCGCCGAGCTCGATTTTTCGGTCGAGGTCTGCGCGGCGGTGATGGAGGTGCTCCAGCCGACAGCCGACAAGCCGATCATTCTCAACCTCCCCGCGACAGTCGAGGCGGCAACACCCAACATCTATGCCGACCAGATCGAATGGTTCGGGCGCAACATCCCCAATCGCGACCGGGTAGTCATCTCGCTGCACACGCATAACGACCGCGGCACGGGCGTCGCGGCGACCGAATTGGGGTTGCTGGCAGGCGCCGAACGGGTCGAGGGCTGCCTGCTCGGCAATGGCGAGCGGACCGGCAATGTCGATTTGGTCACCGTCGCGATGAATATGTATTCGCAAGGCGTCGATCCCGGCCTGGACTTTTCGAACATCGACGAGGTCGTCAACACCGTCGAATATTGCACCGGCATCAAGACGCACCCGCGCAGTCCCTATGCCGGCGAACTGGTCTTCACCGCCTTTTCGGGCAGCCATCAGGACGCGATCAAGAAAGGTTTTGCGGCGCAGGCGGCGCGCAACGACGAGTTGTGGGAAGTGCCCTATCTGCCGATCGATCCAGCGGATCTGGGGCGCAGCTATGAGGCGGTGATCCGCGTCAATTCGCAATCCGGCAAGGGCGGCGTCGCCTGGGTGCTGGAGCAGGATCGCGGCCTGAAACTGCCAAAGCGGCTGCAGGCGGATTTCAGCCGACATGTCCAGCGCTTGGCCGACGAAAGCAGCCGTGAACTTGGTGCGGCCGACATTTGGGCCGAGTTCCAGCGCGCTTACTTGACCCCCGGGCCGTTGCTGCTGGTCGATTATCACGAAACCCGCTCGACTGATGGAGATCGCATCTTTGCCGGCTCGCTTACCCATGGCGACCGCCGCTTGAGCCTCACCGGGCGCGGCAACGGGTTGATCTCGTCCGTCGTTGCCGCGCTGGCCGAAGCCGGGACCACAATCGAAATCCAAGATTATGCCGAACATGCACTCGGCCATGGCACCGGCGCGCAGGCCGCCGCTTATGTCGAGGCGCGCACCGCCGACGGGCGCACGGTGTTCGGGGTCGGCGTCGATACCGACATTGCAACCGCCAGCGTTCGCGCGGTGCTCGGCGCCGCGAATGCTGCGCTCACCCCCTGAACCGCACGCTACCGATCGCTTCCCACGGCCCGCCGCGATACCAATAAGCAGAGAGACCCGTGATCGCGAGCGGACGAGGCTGGAACTCCGCTTCGAGAGTGGCAAGCAGCTTGCGTGCTTCGGCCGGCGGCACCTTGTTCTGGATCGTAACATGCTCGCGCCAGCCGGCGGCGTCCTGCGGTGTCAGGCACCCGGCAAAGCGATCCGCCAGCCGCGCGCGGATTGCGGCGAGGTCGTCGCTGTCGATCCGGTAAGCCACGCCGCCGCCGAGGTTGATCAGCCCGGCCAGCCGCGCGCGCGGCGCGGGATCGCGGGCCTCGTCCTTCAGCGCCGTCATCAACTCGCGCTCGATCGACGGTGGCAGATGATGAAACATCGTCAAATGTGCGCGCAACTGATTGCGTTCTGCTGGAAAATACGCGCTGCGCTGCTCATCGAGCCAGGCAAAGTCGGCGTCGCCAAGTCGCGCGGTAACGATAATCGGCGCTGCCGTCATTTCCGTCCGAATAGGCGTTCGATATCGCCATGCGCCAACTTGACCCAGGTCGGGCGGCCGTGATTGCATTGACCCGAATTCGGGGTGACCTCCATCTCGCGGAGGAGTGCATCCATCTCCGCCAGCGACAGCACTCGCCCGGCGCGGACGCTGTGGTGGCAAGCGAAGGTGCCCGCGACATGGTCTAGCCATTCGGCGAGCGACAGCGCCTGTCCATGGCTGGCGAGTTCGTCGGCGAGGTCGAGAATGAGCGGCCCGACCGCCGCGCCGCCAAGTGCGGCTGGCAGGCTGCGCACAAGCATGGCGGCGGGGCCGAAGCGTTCGAGCTCGAGGCCAAAACTGGCAAGATCGGCAGCGGCCTCCTCCAGCCGGTCGCAGGCGGCTTCGTCGAGGTCGACGACTTCGGGCATGAGCAGCGGCTGGACCGGCACCGCGCCATCGACGCGCGCGGCGCGCATGCGTTCGAGAACCAGGCGTTCGTGCGCGGCATGCTGATCGACAAGGATCAGGCCGTCGGCGGATTCGGCGACGATGTAGGTCGCGGCGATCTGGGCGCGGGCGCGGCCGAGGGGGTGATTTGTTTGCGGTTCGGGTGCGGGTTGAGCGCGGAAGGCGGTCGCGGCGTCGGCAACTCTCCCCTCATTCGTCACCCGCGCGAAGGCGGGGGTCCATCTCCCGAAAATATCGCTGGCCGTTAGTTCACCAGATGGATTTCCGCCTTCGCGGGAATGACGAAATTCGGTTTGGGCGGGTTCACTCACCCATCCCCGCATTGCTGCTGCACTTGGCAAGGGTGCGCGCGTGATCCCTGCCCCATCCAAAGCCCGTTGCAGTCCGCCGACAATCAATGCGCGGACGTTGGCAGCGTCGCGGAAGCGGACTTCGGTCTTGGCCGGGTGGACGTTCACATCGACCTCGCCCGGCGGAACGTCGATGAACAACGCGACCACGGCATGGCGATCGCGCGCGAGGCGATCCGAATAGGCGCCGCGGATCGCGCCGGTCAGCGTGCGGTCCTTCACCGGCCGTCCGTTGACGAACAGATATTGGTGATCGGCCACCCCGCGATTATACGTCGGCAAGCCTGCCAAACCCGCGAGTGTCACCCCGCCGCGTTCATGTCCGAGTGGCACACTCGCCTCGCTCAATTGGCGGTCGATCAGTGCGGCGACGCGGCTGGCCCGGCTTTCGGCCTGCACCGCCAGGGCGCGACGGCCGTCATGCGTCACTTCGAAAGCCACATCGTGCCGCGCCATTGCCAGCCGCCGCAGTACGTCCATGCACGCGGCGAATTCGCTGCGCGCAGTGCGGAGGAATTTGCGGCGCGCGGGCACGGCGGCGAACAGTGCTTCGACTTTAACGCGCGTGCCCGGGGGCATTGCCACCGGACCGTCGGCCTCGACACGCCCGTTATCGACGGTGCGCGACCACCCTTCCCCGTCCACCGTCCGACTCTCGATCGTCAGCCGCGCGACGCTGGCGATCGAGGGCAGGGCTTCGCCGCGAAACCCCATCGTCGATACCGCCTCGATGCTGTCATCGGGCAATTTCGACGTGGCGTGGCGTTCGAGGGCCAAAGCGATATCGTCGCGCGTCATCCCGCAACCGTCGTCCGTCACTATGACGCCGTCGATGCCGCCGCCCGCCAGGTCCACCGAAATCCGCCTCGCCCCAGCGTCCAACGCGTTCTCGACCAGCTCCTTCAGCGCCGACGCCGGGCGCTCGACCACCTCGCCCGCGGCGATACGGTTGATCAGGTTCTGAGGGAGCCTTCGTATTGACACTTTGGCGTCCCTAGACCAAGCCGCGCGTCACCGCGAGCGTTGCGCAAACCCCTGCCCGACCGCGAGAAAAAGGCACTCCAGGCTCCTCGATGGCGAACCGTTTTTTCCGAATGTTCAAATTCATGTCGAACGACATGGCGATCGACCTCGGCACCGCCAATACGGTGGTTTACGTCCGCGGGCGCGGCATCGTGCTCAACGAGCCTTCGGTCGTGGCGATCGAAACCATCGACGGCATCCAGCGCGTCAAGGCGGTCGGCGATGATGCCAAATTGATGATGGGCAAGACGCCTGCCAGCATTCAGGCGATCCGGCCGTTGCGAGACGGAGTCATCGCCGACATCGACGTCGCGGAAGACATGATCAAGCACTTCATCCGCAAGGTGCATGGCGGCAAGAAGCCCAATCCGTTCCGTTCGCCCGAAATCGTTATCTGTGTGCCGTCGGGATCGACCAAGGTCGAACGTCGCGCGATCCGCGATGCCGCCTCCAATGCTGGTGCCAGCCAGGTGTGGCTGATCGAAGAACCAATGGCCGCCGCGATCGGCGCGGGCATGCCGGTGACCGAACCGATCGGCTCCATGGTCGTCGATATCGGCGGTGGCACGACCGAGGTTGCCGTATTGTCACTGCGCGGCGTGGCCTATTCGACCAGCGTGCGCGTCGGCGGCGACAAGATGGACGAAGCGATCGTGTCGTACGTCCGCCGCAACCACAATCTGCTGATCGGCGAAGCCACGGCCGAGCGGATCAAGTTCGACATCGGCATCGCCAAGCCGCCCGAAGACGGTGTCGGCAAGACGATCCACATCAAGGGGCGCGACCTTGTCAACGGCGTGCCCAAGGAAATCACGATCAATCAGGGGCAGATCGCCGAGGCGCTGTCCGAACCCGTCGGCACGATCGTCGAGGGCGTGCGCATCGCGCTGGAAAACACCGCGCCCGAACTCGCGGCGGACATTGTCGATCAGGGCATCGTCCTGACCGGCGGCGGCGCGTTGCTCGAAGGGTTGGATGAGGTGCTGCGCGACGAGACCGGCCTGCCGGTCAGCGTCGCGGACGATCCGCTGACCTGCGTCGCTCTGGGCACGGGCCGCGCGCTGGAGGACCCGATCTTCCGCGGCGTCCTTCAGACCGGCTGAGGCCCACTGAGCAATGGCGCCGCCGCCCCGCGCGCGCCCCGGCTTTTCGCGCCGCGCGCAATATACGCTGTTTGCAGGGTACGTCGCCGCCGTCGTCGGGGTGCTCGCGGGACTGGTTCTGGCAGTTACCGCGCGCTTCGATCCGGAGGGGCATGCCGCGATCCAGAGCGTGTTCAGCGACGCCACGGCCCCGATTGCAATCGCCGGGCGCAACGTCGCCGGAGGGTTGGCCAACGCGTATGAAGGCGCGGCGGCCTATGTCGATGCGGGATCAAAGAACCGGACACTGGAAGCCGAACTGCGCGGTACGCGCGCGCGCCTGATCGAAGCGCGCGCGATCGAGAGCGAAAATCACCGGCTACGGCGGCTGACGCGCCTGATCGAGGGGTCGCGCGATCCTATCCTCGCGGCGCGCCTCATCGCGTCCACCGGCGCCAACGTGCACCGTTATGCGACGCTGTCGGCCGGCCAGCGCGATGGCGTGACCAGCGGTCAGCCGGTGCGGACGTCCGAAGGCCTGGTTGGTCGTGTGGTCGTGGCCGGACGGATCACCGCGCGGGTCTTGCTGATCATCGACAGCGGCAATGTCGTCCCGGTGAAGCGCCTGAGCGATGGCTTGCCCGCGCTGGCCACCGGGCGTGGCGATGGCGCGCTCGACGTTCGCGCGCTGCAATCGGGTGGCAATCCGTTCCGGATCAACGACCTGCTGGTGACGTCGGGCGCGGGCGGGATTTATCCGCCGGGAATTCCGGTGGCGGTGGTTCGTCTGCTGACCAACGACAGCGGCGTGGCGCGTCCCTTGGCCGACCCGGCACGCCTCGACTTCGCCCTGGTCGAACAACCGTTTCAGCCGCAAGGCGATTTGCCTCCGCCGCCCGAGGCACCGTGATGCGGCTGTCGATAGTTCGCTCGCAACAGCCGCTCCCGCCCATCGCCCGACTGGCGCTGCCGGTCGTGTCGATCATGTTGGGGTCGTTGCTGGTATTAATACCCGTAATCGCGACGGTGCCGGTCGTGCCGTCCTTCGGGTTCCTGATGCTCCTCGGCTGGCGGTTGTTACGCGGCGATCTGATCGCGCCCTGGGCGGGCATTCCGTTGGGACTGTTCGACGATCTGTTCAGCGGCGCGCCCCTGGGCACGGGTATGGCGAGCTGGACCTTTGCGTTGCTGGTGATCGAGGCCATCGACCGCCGCGTCCTGTTTCGCGATGCGTGGCAGGATTGGGGCATCGCGGCGGGTCTCATCGCGATGCAGTTGCTCATGGCGTGGGCCTTGAGTGGTCTCACCGGCGCGATCCCCTACCCCTATCTGCTTGCACCGCAATGGCTCTGCTCGATCCTGTGCTACCCGCTCGCGGTGAGATTGGCGGCCTGGCTGGATCGAAGGCGCACGGGCCGATGAACCTGCTGGGCAAACGCAGCGTTACCGACGCACAGGCCAATTTGGTGTTCACGCGGCGGCGGATCGTGCTGGGCGGCGCGCAACTGGCGCTCGGCGCGGTGCTCGCGGGGCGGATGGCGTGGATGTCGATCTTCGACAACGAACGCTATAAATTGCTGGCCGAAAGCAATCGGGTGAACCTGTCGCTGATCCCGCCGCGCCGGGGCTGGATCGTCGACCGCTTCGGCAAGCCGCTGGCGCTCAACCGTACGGTGTTCCGCGTCGACGTCATCCCCGATCGCCTGCACGATCAGGACAAGACGCTCGACTACCTTCAGGCGACGCTCGGCTTCAACGACGACGACCGGGACCGCATCAACCGCGACATCGAAAAGGCAGCAGGATTCCAGCCCGTGCAGGTCGCCGACCGGATCCCGTGGGAAAAATACGCCGCCTTGTCGATCCGCGCGCCCGATCTGCCCGGCGTCCAGCCCAGTCAGGGCTTTGCCCGATCCTATCCCAGCGGCGCGGCGGTGGGTCACCTGATCGGCTATGTCGGGGCCGCGTCGGCGGAGGATTATGCCGCGTCCAAGGATCCGCTGCTGATCACACCGGGCTACAAAATCGGCAAGGAAGCCCTTGAAAAGACGATGGAGCCGATCCTCAAAGGCAAGCCCGGGGCGCGCCGCAGCGAGGTGACAGCACGCGGCAAATTGGTACGCGATCTGGCGACCCGTCCCGACGTTCCCGGCAACACATTGCAGCTGACCATCGATGGCGGATTGCAGGATTATGCCGCGCGCCGGATGGGTGACAATTCCGGCGCGGTGACGGTGATCGACCTGGCGACGGGTGGGCTCGCCGCGATGGTTTCGATGCCCGCCTACGATCCCAACAGCTTTTCCGACGGCATCGGGCGCAAGGAATATGCCGCGTTGGTCGGTGACGATCACCTGCCATTGGTCAACAAGACGCTCCACGCGCTGTATCCGCCGGGTTCGACCACCAAGCCGAGTTCGGCACTCGCGCTGCTCGAAGCCGGCGTCGATCTGAACCAGACCGTGTTCTGCGGTGGCGGCATGCGCGTCGGCAATGCTATTTTCCATTGCGACAAGCATCACGGATCGGTGAATCTGGCGCAGGCGGTGATCCACAGCTGCGACATTTATTTCTACACGATGGCGCTGCGTTTCGGGGCAACCACCCTCGCCGACATGTTCCGCAAGCTCGGGCTTGGCGCGGTTCACGATCTGCCGCTCCAGTCCCAGCGTTACGGGACGGTGCCCGACCCGTCGTGGATCGAGCGCAAGCACAAACGGCCCTGGGCGGCCTATGACACGGTCAACATGTCGATCGGCCAAGGCTATATGCTCGCCAATCCGCTGCAATTGGCGGTTATGGCGGCGCGGCTGGCGACGGGGCACGGCGTCGAGCCGCATCTGGTCGGGCCGGCGCGCGCCGGCCATGATTTGGGACTCGACCCGCGGCACATCGAGTTCGTGCGCCAGGCGATGGGCAATGTCGTCAATGGCGGCGGCACCGCCGCGGCCGCGCGGCTGCCGATCCCGAACGTGCAGATGGCGGGCAAGACGGGCACGGCGCAGGTCCGCCGGATCACGATGGCCGAGCGCGCGGGCGGCGTCCTGTCGAACAGCGCGCTGCCGTGGAAGCAGCGCGACCATGCGCATTTCATCGGTTTCGCGCCGGTCGAAAATCCACGCTACGCCTTTTCGGTGGTAGTCGAACATGGCGGCTTCGGAGCCGCCGCCGCAGCGCCCATCGCGCGCGACACAATGACGTATCTGTTCGCGCCCGAACAGGCGATGAAGACGCTGACGACGCTCGAGCAAGGCTGGGGTGGCGATCTGACGACACGGATGGCGGCGAAGGCAGCCAGCTATGCGCCGACACCCGAGCCGGCGGCGGTACCTGCGGATCCAGCGGCAAGCGACGATCGGCCAGCGCCGGACCCCCTGCCGCCCGAGAAACCCGCATGAGCGTGATCCCTCGCCCGCTCGCCGAACTGCCGTGGTTCATGCTCGCCTTGGTATTCGGGCTGACCGGGTTCGGCTTGGTCGTGCTGTATTCGGCGGCAGGCGGCCATTTCAGCCCGTGGGCCGGATCACAGGGCGTCAAGTTCATCGTCTTCGTCGGCATGGCACTGGCCCTGTCTCGCGTGCCCGAGGAGCAGTATCGCCGCGCCGCCTATCCCGTTTATGCACTGGTCTTGCTCGCATTGTTCGGGGTCGAACTGCTCGGCGGGATCAGTGGGGGATCGCGGCGCTGGCTCGATCTGGTGGTCATCCGGCTGCAGCCGTCCGAACTCATGAAGCTCGCGATCGTGCTGGCACTCGCGCAATTTTACGACCGTTTGCCCTCGGGAGAATTGCGCGGCTGGAACGCATTATGGCCACCGGCGATCCTGATCGGCCTGCCGTTCATGCTGGTGATGGCGCAGCCCGATCTCGGCACGGCGACGATGATCGCGGCGGGCGGCGTGACCCTGGTGTTCCTGGCCGGTGTCCCGTTGAGGTTGTTTGCAGCCGCGGCGGCAATCTTGGCGGCGGCCCTGCCCGCGGCGTTCGCGCTGATGCACGACTACCAACGCAAGCGCGTGCTGATCTTCCTCGATCCCGAAAGCGATCCGTTGGGCGCGGGATATCATATCACCCAGTCGAAGATCGCGATCGGATCAGGCGGCATTTTCGGCAAGGGTTTCATGCAGGGGACGCAGAGCCACCTCGACTATCTGCCGGAGGGGCACACCGATTTCGTGTTCGCGACGATGGCAGAGGAATGGGGACTGGCCGGCGGGATCGTGATTATCGGCGGGTTCCTGTTGCTGATCCGTTGGGCGATGCGGGTCAGTGCGCGGGCGCCGACACGGTTCGGGCGGCTGGCGGCGGCGGGGCTGGCGACGACGATCTTTTTCTACGTCGCGATCAACCTGATGATGGTCATGGGCCTCGCTCCGGTCGTCGGCATTCCGTTGCCGCTGATCAGTTTTGGCGGCACCGCGATGATGACGGTGCTGATGTCGCTCGGCATCCTGATGTCGATCGACCGCGCGGGGCGACGTTTACGAGATTAGCGGGTTGCAGGCTCACGCGACCGTTGCTAGTGGCGCCCCTCCCAAAGCGGACGCATAGCTCAGTTGGTAGAGCAGCTGACTCTTAATCAGCGGGTCCTTGGTTCGAGCCCAAGTGCGTCCACCATTTCCCATTAGGCATAGGCATAAGGTCCGCCAGCGGCGAGAGCGCGCTGGTATGCGGGGAGTGAGTGTACTTTGGCGAGCCAGGCGATTGTCGCGGGGCGGGTGTCGTCGAGGCCGGCGCGGCTGCGGGCGGCTTCGAGGGGGAAGCTCATCATGATGTCGGCGGCGGTCATAGCGTCGCCCGCGAACCACGGGCGTTTGGCGAGTTCGGATTCGATATAGTCGAGATGCACGTCGATCATCGGCTGAATCCGCTTCATCGCCATCTTGCCAAAGATCGGCACGCGGGCGAGGACCAGTTTGACCAGCAAGGGCGGCATCAGCGACCCTTCGGCATAATGCAGCCAGAAACGATAGCGCAGCGCGCCGTCGCGATCGGCGGGGGCACCGAGCCTGCCGCCCTTTTCGACGAGATATTCGACGATCGCGCCGGTTTCGGCGACAATCGTGCCGTCATCGTCGATCACCGGCGATTTGCCGAGCGGGTGAACCGCCTTGAGTTCGGGCGGCGCCAGCATGGTCGCCTTGTTCCGTTCGTAGCGCTCGACCTCATAAGGCAGGCCGAGTTCTTCGAGCATCCACAGGATGCGTTGCGAGCGCGAGTTTTCGAGGTTATGGACAATGATCATGCCCGCGAGCCTAACGCGCGTGGGCGGCGCGTCTAGTCCGGTTGCATGACGGCGATCTCGCTGCCGCCCGGATCGCGAACGTGGAAGCGGCGACCGCCGGGAAAGGCGAAGATGGGCAATGTCATGACGCCGCCGGCCGCCTCGATGCGCGCCTGTGCGGCTTCGAGATCGGACACCTGAATCACCGCGAGCGGCGCAGCGGTCTGCTGGTCTGGATCGCCGTTGAGGCCGAGATCGACATCGCCGGTGGTCGTCGCGGCGTAATCGTCGCCGAACGGCATGACGGTCCAACCGAACGCGGCTTCGTAAAAAGCGCGCGCGGCGGGCACATCGGCGCAGGGCAGTTCGACGTAGTTCAGGCGGCCATCCGGCATGACAAATCTCCTAAGCTGCAGCGCGCCAGATCCATGCGGCGGCGGGAAAAAGGATGCGATCACCGTCGCGATGCTGTTCGAGGATCGGTACGATCTTTTCCAGCGCGCCCGGGCGGTCGACGGGCTGGAGCATTTTGAGCGCACTCGCCACCGGCCCGATGCGCTGAAAGAAGCCCAAGGCGTCCGCGACAGGGTCGGCACTCTCGCCGGCGATATAATTGTAATCGACCGGTTCGGCGGTGACGTTTTGCCAACCAGCATCCTGCAACAGCGCCTTGACGAAAGCGGCATCGGCAAAGGCAAACGGACTTGGCGCATAACCGGTCGGCGGCGCGGGAGGCTGACCGAGAATGGTTGCGGCGAGTTGTCCGGCCCAGGGATTGAGCGACGGGCTACGGAAGCACGAAAAGACGAGCGGCGCGCCGGGGTTCGCGGCGTCGTGGAGCCGGGCGAAGACTTTGGCTGGATCGTCGAAGAACATCACGCCGTGGCGCGAGAACAAGAGATCGGGCGGCGCAATATCGGGCAAGCCGGCATTGAGATCGGCGACGGCGAAGCGGATGTGGGCGAAGCCTTGCGCCCGGTCGTTCGCGACCTGGATCAATTCGGGCGCGATATCGAGACCGGTGATCGCCAGGTTCGGGTTGGCGGCGGCAAGTGCGAAGCTGGTCGAACCCGCGCCGCAGCCGATGTCGAGCGCCGTGCCGGTCGCCGGTGCCGCGTCGCGGATGGCGCGGTCGAGGTAGGCGGAGAGTTCGGCGAAGCTGCGATCGGTGCGGATGTATTCGGACGCCCAGACCGAACCGACCGGTCCTTCCCACTCCGCGGCACCGGTCATTCGCAGCGTCCCCACATGCATTGGAAGTTTAGTCGAAGTTTAGGCCTGAAACACTCTGACCCGGCGCACCACGTCGTATTTGAGGCCCGCCCCTCCCGCATGAGCGAGAGGGGTTAGGAAGGCCCACCCCCGCCGCCGCCAGAAGTGGCGACGGTGAACGCATGCGTTCACCCCCTCCCATGAATGGGAGGGGATTAGGTCACATATCGTCGTCGGCATCGGGTCCGGTCATGAGCGCTTCGGCGACGTCCTCGGTCTTGCCGCGGATCATCTTTTCGATGCGATCGGCGATATCGGGGTTCTCGCGGAGATAGACTTTCGAATTCTCGCGGCCTTGGCCGAGGCGGACCGAGTCATAGCTGAACCAGGCGCCGGATTTCTCGACGATGCCGGCTTTCACGCCGAGATCGAGGATCTCGCCCATCTTGGAAATGCCTTCACCGTACATGATGTCGAATTCGACCTGCTTGAACGGCGGTGCGACCTTGTTCTTGACGACCTTCACGCGCGTGGTGTTGCCGACCACGTCGTCGCGTTCCTTGATCGCGCCGGTGCGGCGGATGTCGAGGCGGACCGAGGCGTAGAATTTGAGCGCGTTGCCGCCGGTGGTGGTTTCGGGCGAACCGTACATCACGCCGATCTTCATGCGGATCTGGTTGATGAAGATGACGGTGCAGCGCGAACGGCTGATCGACCCGGTGATCTTGCGCAGCGCCTGCGACATCAAACGCGCCTGCAGGCCGACATGGCTGTCACCCATTTCGCCCTCGATTTCGGCGCGCGGCACGAGTGCCGCGACCGAATCGATGACGAGGATATCGACCGCGTTCGAGCGGATCAGCGTGTCGGCGATCTCAAGCGCTTGTTCGCCGGTGTCGGGTTGCGACACGATGAGGTTGTCGACATCGACGCCGAGTTTCTTGGCATAGCCCGGATCGAGCGCGTGTTCGGCGTCGATGAACGCCGCGGTGCCGCCGGCCTTTTGCGCTTCGGCGATGGCGTGGAGCGTCAGCGTGGTCTTGCCCGAGCTTTCCGGACCATAGATCTCAACGACGCGGCCGCGTGGCAGGCCGCCGATGCCGAGCGCGATGTCGAGGCCGAGCGAGCCGGTCGACACCGCTTCGATCTCGACCTTTTCCTTCGAGCCCAGCTTCATCGCCGAACCCTTGCCGAACGCGCGGTCGATCTGTGCCAACGCCGCTTCGAGCGCGCGGGCGCGTTCCGAATTGTCTACCGCCTTGGTCGCCATATTGTCGCCGATCACCTTCAACTGAACTGCCATTTGAGCCTCCCTGCTAGCCCGTTTGAGGGCTGGGTCAACGTGATGTTGGAACGGGACATAAATGGAACAAATGCCCCTGACAAGAACAAATAGGAACGAAATAGGAAATAAATGTCACTCGTAAGCGATTTCAATCACTTCCCAGTTCTTTTCGCCGCCCGGCAGGTTGACGGTACGCACATCGCCGACGCGGGCACCACGCAGCGCACGGGCGAGCGGCGAGCCCCAGCCGATGCGCCCCTGCCCTGCCTCGGCCTCGTCATCGCCCACGATGGTCAGGCGACGTTCGAGATCGTCGTCATCGGCCACGATGACGGTGGCACCGAAGCGCACAGCATCGCGCTCGCCCTCCCCCGGTTTGACGATTGTCACCGCCTTCATGCGCTTGGCGAGAAAGCCCGCGCGCCGATCGATCGCGCGCAATTTCTGGCGGCCGTAAATGTAATCCCCGTTTTCGGACCGGTCGCCATTGCCCGCGGCCCAACTGACGATCTCGACGATGGCGGGACGTTCGACCGACATGAGCTGTTCGTATTCGGTGCGAAGGGCGGCAAAGCCGGCGGCGGTGATGGGTTGGATCGGAGTCATTGGATCGGTCGTTACGGTTGTAAGGAGACTATGTGTGTTACGCCACCTGACCCTGTCCGCCGCCCTGTTGGCCCTTGCCGCCGCGCCGGCGCCCGATCCGTACATGCCGGGGCGGGAAATCGTGACCGACCTGAACAAGATCGTCACCGCCAACGGCGTGCAGGAGACCTTCGAGACCAGGCTCGGCGGTGCGCGGCAAATCGTGAATGTGCGCGGGGCGGACAAGAACAACCCGATCCTCGTTTTCATCCATGGCGGGCCTGCATCCGTCGAGATGCCGCTGGCCTGGTCGTTTCAGCGGCCCTGGGAGGATTATTTCACCGTGGTCCACTGGGATCAGCGCGGCGCGGGGCGCAGTTTTCCGCTCAACGATCAGGCGGCGCTGGCACCGACGCTCAAGCCCGAACGCTATCGCGACGATACCATCGAACTGATCGAGCAGCTCCGCCAGCGTTACGGCAAGCGCAAGGTCGTGCTGATGGGTCTCAGCTGGGGGTCGCTGGTCGGATTGATGGTCGCGGAGAAGCGCCCCGATCTGCTCTACGCCTATGTTGGCGTCGGCCAGTTGATCGATTTCCGGGAGAATGAAGTCGAGGGCTATAATTGGACGCTCGCGGAGGCGCGCCGGCGCGGCGATGCGCTTGCGGTCAAAGAGCTTCAGGCGATCGCGCCTTATCCGGGGCCGGGTGCGTTCGATCTGCAGAAGCTCGATATCGAGCGGAAGTGGAACGTGGCCTATGGCGGGCTGCTGTGGGGCCGGCCCGACCCGCAATTCTACTTCCACCTCGGGCGCCTATCCCCCGAATATACGCTGGCAGACCGGCAGGCATGGGACGCGGGCAGCGCCTACACGATGAAGATCTTGTGGCCGCAACTGGCGGATATGTCGTTCAAGCGGCTGACGCGGCTCGATGTGCCGGTTGTTCTACTGCTCGGGCGGCACGACACGACGACCGCTTCGACGATCGCCGCACGGTGGTTCGCGGGATTGAAGGCACCGAAGAAGCGGCTCGTGTGGTTCGAGAATTCGGCACACATCCCGATCTTCGAGGAGCCGGGGCGGACGTTCGCCGCGCTGCTGACCGAAGTGCGGCCGCTCGCTCAACCCGGCGACGATCTGCCCAAATAATTGCTCAGCGGGGTCGGTCCCTTGAACGGCGCATGGTCGGGCGCGAGGAGGCCGTAGACGACGGCGTTTTCGAGGACGTGCTGCACATAGGCGCGGGTTTCGCTGAAGGGGATCGCCTCAATCCATTTGAGCGTGTCGGTGCCGGTGCGCGGGTCGCCGTTCGCCGCCAGCCATTTGTTCACGTTGCCGCCACCGGCATTATAGGCCGCGACCGCCAGCACGTAATTGCCGCCATAGCTTTGCAGCAGCCGCGTGAAATACCAGCTGCCGAGGCGCATGTTGTAGGTCGGCTCGGTCATGCTGGCGGGTTGCCAGCCGATGCCGCTGCGGTTCGCGGTTTCCTGCGCAGTGGGGGTCATCAGCTGCATCACGCCGACGGCACCCGCGCGGCTGACGATCTTGCGGTCGAACTGGCTTTCCTGGCGCGCGATGGCGTGAACCATGATCCAGCTACCACGTGCATCGTCGGGGATCGGGACGACGGGGAAACCAGGGCGGAGTTGGTCGCGATAGCCGTTCACGCCCGCGCTGCGCCCGATCATTACCGCGAGGTCAGGACGGCCGATACGCGCGGCGAAATCATAACCGAGCGCGTGGTCGCTGTCGCTGTTGGCGTCCTGGGCGATGGCGCGCAGGAACAGCGATTGCGTCGCCCAATCGCCGATCTGGCCGAGGTAGCGCGCGGCGGCGGGGAGATCGGCACGATCATAGGTTGCGCGTTGCTCAGGTGTCAGCCGCGCCGGATCGCGCTGTGGCGGGAGTTCGAGCGGCTTGCCGAGGCGTTCGAGCGCGAGCTGGCCGTGGAACTGGTCGAAATAGTCCGCCGCCTGTTCGAAAAACTGGCGAGAGGCGAAGCGATCCCCCGCGCGTTCGGCGGCGCGTCCCGCCCAATAGAGTCCCTTCGCGCGGGTCGAGGGGGTCTTGGCGGCATTGGCGTAAAGATCGAACATCCGCACCGCGTCGTTGGGGCGATTGAGCTTATCCAGCGCGGTGGTGCCCGCGAGCCAGGCGAGGCTGGTGTAATCGTCGCGCTCGGCCAGCGAGCGGTCGCGGACCTGCACGCCATCCGGATACGCGTCGGTGAGTTTGGATGCGATGGCGTAAGCGGTGGACCAATTCCCCTGCCCCGCCGCTTCCTTCGCCAGTGACAGCATCGTGTCGAGCCAGCGGGTCGCGTCATAGGGCGGCACGTCGAGTTTGGGGCGGTTGGCGAACAGGCTGCGCGAGGCATCGAGCTGGCCGGTCGCGCGCAGCCATGACGCCTGATCGATGATGAAACCGGCATTGCTGCGCGCGTCCGTCGGCGCGAGGCCGAGCTGTTCGGCGGAATCGGGGGCGCTGCGCTGAAACGCCAGCCGGATGGCGTAGATTGGCTGGCGGATCGGGCTGGTCCCGGTCAGCTGGCGCGCGGCGGAGGCGGCGTTGCGCGACCACAGCAGCCGCTCCATGCGGTTGTCCTGATCGCTTTGCGTCAGCGCGCTGCCGAAGCGCGATTGCAGGCGCGCCTCGTCATCGGCGCCGAATGCGCCGGCGGTCCACGCCTTGCGGGCCGCCACGCGCGCCGCGTCGCTGCGCCCCAGAGCGTTCAGCGCCTCGGCATAGCGCAGTCCGGCGCTGGCGGATTGCGGGGCATAGCGGCCGAAGAACGCGACCACTGTGTTCGGACTGGCGGCATCGGCGCGCAGATTGCGTTCGGCATTGCCGCGCAGCCCGCTCTCCCCCGGCCAGCCGGGATGCGCGATCAGGAAAGTGGCATAGCGTTCGAACGGCAGCGTGGCCGACGCGCGCAACGCTTTCCATTCGAGGAGCGTCCCGGCGATGGCGGGGTTGCTCGCTTCGATCGGTGCGAAGCTTTGCGCGTAAGCGGGACCGGCAAGGGTCAGGGCAAGGGCGGCGAGCGCGTGGTTCGTCGTCATACTGGCCAAATGACCGCCCCCTCCTTATCAGGCAATGAATAATGCGCTGGCGGATAGCCGCGCGCGGAGATTGGTCCCATGTTTTCCGGCTCGATTCCGGCACTTGTCACCCCGTTCCGGGACGGCGCGGTCGATGAAGCGGCGTTTCGCCGCCTGGTCGACTGGCAGATCGCCGAGGGGTCATCGGCGCTGGTCCCGTGCGGCACGACGGGCGAAAGCGCGACGCTGTCTTACGAAGAGCATTATCGCGTCATCGCCCTTTGCGTCGAAGCGGCGGACGGACGTGTGCCGGTGATCGCCGGGTGCGGGTCGAACGATACCGCCGTCGCAAAGAAGCACATGGCGTTTTCCGCAAGCGTCGGATGCGCTGCCGCCCTGGTGGTTGCGCCCTATTACAACCGCCCGAGCCAGGCGGGGATCGAGGCGCATTATCGCGCGCTGGCCGATGCCAGCGACCTGCCGATCATTCTATACAATGTGCCCGGACGCACCGTGACCGACATCCTGCCGTCGACCGTGGCGGCGCTGGACGATGTGCCGACGATCATCGGGATCAAGGACGCCAGCGGCAATTTGGCGCGCTGTGCCGATCATCGCATCTCCAACGGCGACGATTTCTGCCAGCTGTCGGGCAATGACGACATGGCGCTGGCGTTCGATGCGGCGGGCGGAGTCGGCTGTATTTCGGTGACGGCCAACGTCGCGCCGCGGCTGTGTGCCGAATTGCAGGCGGCGTGCCTGACCGGCGATTATGCCAAGGCGCGCGAGATTAACGACCGGCTGCATCCGCTGCACGGGGCGTTGTTTGCCGATGCTTCTCCGGGGCCGACGAAATATGCGCTGGCGAAGTTGCACGATTGGTTGAACGACGAATTGCGTCTGCCGCTGACGCCGCCGTCGAGCGCGGCCAGCGCGGCGGTCGATGCCGCGCTGGCTCACGCTGGACTGATTTGAAGACCTAGTTTCCGACGGTCGTCGTCGTTTTGACTTTCATCGCTGCTGGACGCGTCGTGGTGGTTACGTGGCGATGGACCGGGTGATGGACGACGCGGTGAGTCACGACGCGATGCGTCACGACACGTGGTGCTGGTGCAGCGGCGGTTGTTTCGGTCGTCACCGTGGTTGGCGCAGGTGCCGCCGCCTGAATGATCACGGGAGCGGGGGCGGGCTTGGCAGCGGCGGCCGCTTCGGCAGCAGCTGCGCGTTCATTGGCGGCGGCGGCGTCTTGTTGTGCCGCGTTGGCCGATGCAGCAGCTTGAGCGGTGGCCGCAGCAGCGTCCTGCGTCTTGGCGCGATCTGCCATGCCCAGCGCCTGATCGGCGAGCATCGCCGCGTGATTGGCGGCGGCGATCGCCTCGTCCTTATGACCCTTGGCCTGTTGTTCCCTGGCGTCGGCCAGAGTCGCCGTCGCTTCGGCTGACAAACGCGGGGTTTCGCCTGCCGCGCCGATCTTGTTCGCGGCATCGATCTTGGCTTGAGCGGCGGCGATGGCTGCGGTGGCACGCTCGTTCTTGTCACCGGCCAGGGCTGGCGAAGCCAATGTCAGAGCGGCGGCGAATGCAATAATTGAAGGCGTGGTAAATCAATTGAAGGCGTGGTAAATCGTTTCATGGTGCGACTCTTTTTCGTTGTGGATGCCGCGTCAAACGGTTGACCGGTCGAAGCCGTTCCCTTGCGCGCTTTCCACGACGGCCAATCGCCCCTACATCGCCCCTCTTCATGCCCCGTCCCAAGCCACCCACGTTCGACAAGGTCAAAACCGTCGCCGAGAACCGGCGCGCGCGGTACGATTATGCCATCGACACGGTGTACGAAGCGGGCATCGCGCTGACCGGGACCGAGGTGAAATCGCTGCGGTTCGGCGAGGGATCGATCGCCGAAAGCTATGCCGAGGTGAGCGATGCGGGGGTGTTCCTGATCAACGCCAACATCCCCGAGTTCAGCCACGGCAACCGGTTCAATCACGAGCCCAAGCGGCCGCGCAAATTGCTGTTGCACGAGCGCGAGATCGCCAAGCTGCACGGCGCGGTATCGCGGCAGGGCATGACCCTCGTGCCGCTGTCGGTCTATTTCAACGCGCGCGGGCGGGCCAAGGTCGAACTGGCGCTGGCCAAGGGGCGCAAGCATCACGACAAGCGCGAATATGAGCAGGAAAAGGACTGGAAGCGCGAGGCCGCGCGGCTGCTCAGGGATCGTGGATAAGTGAAAGCCGGCGGCGAACGGCTGTTGATCGCGGGTGTGGTTCTCGCCGCGGCGGGATCGGCGGTGGTAATCGGGTTGCTCGCCGCCTTGCCGCTGCCCGGGATTGCCGCGGCTATCGCATTGATTGCGGCGCTCGGCGCGCTGGGCCTGATCCAGATCCGTGATGCGACGCCCGCCGCCCGCGCGTCGGTAGCCGACTGGACGATGGTCCGTGCGGTGGCCGATGGCGAGAATGTTCCGGTGCTGCTGATCAACCGTGACGGGCATCCGGTCTGCGCCAATCAGACGTTCGAGAGTCGTTTTGGCGGCGTCGGTTTCGCCGCCGTGCCATTTTCGGATCAGGACCGCGCGCAGCTGACCATCTCAACGCGCTTCGCGTGGCAGAATGGCAGTGCGACGTTCAACGCGCGATTAGGGGACCGCAACTTCATCATCGCGGCGACACGCGCCGGGTGGGATGAACCGGTGCTCGTGTGGCGCTTCACCCCCGACGAGACTTATGATCGCGCCGCAGACGTGATCGGGGCGATCGCCGGCGATATTGGTGAGCGGCTCGGTCATGCCGGCATCATGGCGGCGGTGATTGACGAGCGCGCCGGACTGCTCGCAATCAACGCTGCGATGGCGTTGCGCGCGACCGCCGGCGCGCGACGCGAATTGAATTCCAATGAGCTCGACGAGCTGCTGACGCTCGACGATGCGGGCCGATTACGTTTCGTCGCCGAGGGACCGGCCGCTGCGCCACTGCGGCTGTTCCAGGTGCCGCTCGCGGAAGAAGGCCAAGACGGACCGCGCCTTGCCGCGATCGTCGATGACGACAGCGCGATCGTCAGCGCGGGCGGCGACGAGGCGCTCCACACCTTGCTGTCGATGCTGCCTTTCGGTCTGGCGCTGGCGGATCGCGATGGGCGATTCCTGTACATCAATCAGGCCTTCATGCGCGCGGGCGGCGTGCCCGCCGGATCAATGCCGGTCTATCCATCGGACCTGGTGATTGCCGAGGACAAGGCCGCGGTGGCGGACGCGGTGCGTCGCTTCGCGCTGAGCCGGTCGAGCCAAGGCGATATCGCCATTAGACTGAAAGCGCGGCCCGACGATCCGATCGCGATGACCATCGCCGGCACGCGCGGACTGGGAGAAGCGGCGGCCTTGCTCAGCCTCAAGGACAATAGCGAGGAAACGCGGTTGCAGCGGGAGGTGGCGCAGGCGACCAAGATGCAGGCGGTCGGGCAGCTGGCGGGCGGCGTGGCGCATGATTTCAACAACATCCTGACGGGCATCATCGGCCATTGCGACCTGATGCTGATGCGCCATTCACCCGGCGACAGCGATTATGACGACATTCAGCAGGTCCGGCTCAACTCGAACCGCGCGGCCAGTCTGACGCGGCAATTGCTGGCATTTTCGCGCCAGCAGACGTTGCGCCCGCAAGTGCTGCAACTGCCCGATGTGGTCTCCGAAGTGTCGAACCTCCTCAAGCGGTTGCTTGGCGAGACTGTCGAACTGGTCATCCAGCATGGCCGTGGCATGGCCTCCGTCCGCGCCGACCCGGGGCAGCTCGAGCAAGTCATCGTCAATTTGGCGGTCAATGCGCGCGACGCGATGGCCGATGGCGGCACACTGACGCTGCGCACCTATGCCATGTCGGCGGCCGAAGTACGGCGGCTGGGGTCGGACGTGCTGCCGATCGCCGATTATGTCGCGCTGCGCATGAGCGATACCGGCACAGGCATTCCCGAGGAATTGATCACCAAGATCTTCGAGCCGTTCTTCACGACCAAGGAGGTCGGCAAAGGCACCGGGCTGGGCCTGTCCACCGTCTATGGCATCGTCAAGCAATCGGGCGGGTTTATCTTCGCCGAAAATCCGTCCGCAGGCGGTGCGAGCATCGTCATCTATCTGCCGATCCACACGGGTATCGGTGAACAACCCGAAGTCACCAAACCCGCCGACAAGCCACTTGAGTTATGGGGTCAGGGTCATGTCTTGCTGGTCGAGGATGAGGATATGGTCCGGGCGGTCGCCGAACGGGCGCTGACGCGGCATGGGTACACCGTCACGACGGCGGCGAATGGTGAGGAAGCGCTGGAACTTTTGGAAGGAGACGAGGCGCCCGATCTGCTGATTTCGGACGTGGTCATGCCGAGCATGGATGGACCGACTCTGGTCCGTCATGCGCGGCTCAAATTTCCCGATCTGCCGGTGTTGTTCATGTCGGGCTATGCCGAGGAGCAACTGCGGCGGTCGATCGATATCGACCGGGTGCATTTCCTGCCCAAGCCGTTCAGCGTGAAGCAGCTGGCGGAGGCGGCGCAAAAGGTTCTGGCCGAGGCTGCAGCCGAATAATTGTCACCCCGGACTTGATCGGGGGGGTATAGTGATAGCGGGTGGAAATAGCATTTGCGACCACAGCCGCGCTGTAACCGCTGATTTCCTAGCAGGCCCACTATCGCCGACCGCCCGCTGTCTTTCCCCGCGACCGGCCTCG
>NZ_CBCRXM010000015.1:0-87801 GCF_965137005.1 Sphingomonas antarctica
TCAGCTCGGGTGCCGAATGGAAATACCGAAACGGACTGGCGGGCTTCGCCCTCGATCTGCGGCTCATCTCAGCCAACTACCAGCACACTGCCCCGCCTGCCACATCCATCTGACAGAACCGGCCAAACCGGTTCCACCAGTGGCGCACTGTTTCGTGGCAGATGTCGATGCCGCGCTCAGCCAGCAGGTCCTCCACGTTCCGCAGGCTCAGCGGGAACCGCACATACATCATCACGACCAAGCGGATGATTTCCGGCGACGAGTTGAAATAGCGAAACGGCGAGTTGGCTTACGTGGGCGAGACATGTCCCGAGCCTAAATTGCTCAACTTAAGGCCCGGTGTATTTGCTTTGACAGAGCCCTTGGCTCTGGATCGGCGGGTCATACCCGGGCTAGCACCTGCCTGGTTGGTCTGACAGCACCCAGCCACTGAATTGGAGTAGCGGAACGGCGATGCTGGCTGGCGCGGGCGGGCATCCGTCTTGCTAGCTCGCTCCGCTTAACGGACGGCGCTTTTAATCTTAATGAGTCCTGAGCGGCAATTGACCCCCGCTCTAGTCGAGCGAGGGCCGGCGCGCTACGGTCGGGGAGTAGCCGGCCCAAACGATATCGCACTGCGCTATAAATATCTGAAGTTTCACGAAGTTTCAATCGCGCGGTTCGTTGGTCGGGAGACGATCAAAATCTCGGAATGATCCTCAGCAAACTAAAGCTGAGCGGAAGCGGACATACATCATCACGACCAGACGGATCACTTCGGGCGACGAATTGAACCGACGGAATGGGCTTGGCCGCTTGGCTCTCGATCGGCGTGTCATGCCAAGCGGCTAGCACCTGCCCCGTTGGTCTGACAGCACCCGCGGCAGGGCTCGGGCGCGGACAGCGCCAGATCACGCATCGCAATGAGGTCGATCCAGAGGAATGACACCGCTCCGGATCGACCTTAATAGCATGCAATCACATCAACAATTCATCTTGCACCGCAGCGAAACGCCTGCGGCTGGATCAGAAGCGGATGCCGAAGCCGACCAGACCGGCATGATCGTGATAGCTGACCGACGTGTTCTGGAACCCGTAAGGCGCGGCATTGAAGCGTTCCGTGCGGGTGTAGCTGTATTCCGCCTTCACGTAGACGCGCGGCAGCACGGCATATTCAACACCGCCACCGACGCGGAAGCCATCCTTGTTGATGTGGCTGTTCGCGATGACCGCGCCATTCCGGTTGGACGTCTGGATGCGCGTATTCACATACGAACCCTTGCCATAGGCCAGGAACCGGCCCGCGACCTGAAAGCCGACGCGCGCGCCGCCTTCGGCCTCGGCCTGGGGACGCAGGCAGCCCTGGTTCGCACCGCCCAGCGTTCCGCAGCCCTGCGAGGTCAGCAGCGCATAGCCACCAAACACGCCCACGACGACCGGACCCAGTTCAAGGTCATAACCACCCTGCACGCCGGCGCTGCCGCCCGAGTGGCGCTGAGCCTGGCTGATCGTAGTCACGGGGCCACTGGTCCGCACTGACGGTAGCTGGCGGCTATACCCGGCGAGGAATTCGGCCCGTGGACCGGTAAAGCTGTAATCGTCACCCGACTGAGCAACTGCCGCGCTGGACAGGCTGGCACCCGCCGCAAACATCATAATGGCAAGACGCATCATTAACCCCTTTAGGAAACTCGACACAAGTTTTGCAGTAACCCATCGTTGAGCACTTTGTTGCGCTATTTCAATTTTTGCCAAAAATCCAATATCGAGTGTTGCGTCGCAGCAACACTGGTTTGTGTTGTTTGCCCAACGGTCTAACGTTATCGTGACTGCTGAGCGCTCCGGTTCTCAGCGAAACAACAGGCTTGTTACAGGCTGTAAAAATTCGGATTGGCTTGCGTGGGAAGGGTTAAGAATATGCAGGCCGTTTTGTTGGCGGGCGGGCTCGGCACCCGCTTGGGCGAGGAAACATCGTTACGCCCAAAGCCCATGGTCGAGATCGGCGGGAAGCCAATTCTGTGGCACATCATGAAGATGTATTCGGCGCACGGCATCAACGATTTCATCGTTTGTCTAGGCTATAAGGGCTATTTGATCAAAGAATATTTCGCGAATTACTTCTTGCACACCGCTGACGTTACGATCGATTTAAAAACTAACAGCGTTGAAGTGCATGAGAACTGGTCCGAACCGTGGAAAATTACCTTGGTGGAGACCGGCGACACGACGATGACCGGGGGCCGTCTGAAGGCCGTGAAGGCGTATCTTCCCGACAACGAACCTTTTTGCCTGACCTATGGCGACGGCGTGTCGGATGTGGACATTTCGGCGCTGGTCGCGTTCCACAAGGCGCATGGCAAGCTGGCGACGATCACCGCCGTGGCCCCGCCGGGCCGTTTTGGCGCGCTTGAATTCGATGGCGATCTGGTAACCGACTTTCGCGAAAAGCCTGCCGGGGACGGCGGGCTGATCAATGGTGGTTTCTTCATCGCCGATCCGTCGGTGCTCGACTTAATCCCCGGCCCGGACACGATATGGGAGCAGGAACCGCTCGAGACGCTGGCGGCGATGAGGCAACTGGTGGCTTTTCGCCATGATGGGTTCTGGCAGCCGATGGACACGCTTCGCGACCGGATCCACCTCGAAGAACTATGGGCCGTTGGCGCCCCGTGGAAGTCATGGTGAGGCCTGTCTGGGATGGACGCCGCGTTTTGATTACGGGAGATACCGGGTTCAAAGGCAGCTGGCTGTCGCTGTGGCTGGCCGATCTGGGCGCATTGGTCGCGGGTTTCGCCCTACCTGCAGCGACTGATCCGAGCCTTTTCGAAAGCGCGCGGATCGGCGACCTCGTCGAGCATACGGACGGGGATATCCGCGACCTCGACGCCGTCGAACGGGTGGTCCAGCAGACCGCTCCTGAAGTGGTATTCCACTTGGCGGCACAACCCCTGGTCCGATATTCGTACCAGGCGCCCATCGAGACCTATGCGACCAATGTGATGGGCACGGCACACGTGCTCGACGCCTGTCGCCGCCAATCGTCGGTCAAGGCAATCATCGTCGTCACCACGGACAAATGCTATGAGAACCGTGAATGGGTCTGGCCATACCGGGAAAGCGATCCCTTGGGCGGGCACGACCCGTATAGCAGTTCCAAAGGGGCGGCCGAACTGGTCGCTTCGGCCTATCGCAGGTCCTATTTCGGCGTGGACGGCGCCCCTTTGTTGGCGACGGTACGTGCCGGCAATGTGATCGGCGGCGGCGATTGGTCGACCGATCGGCTCATCCCTGATTTCGTGCGGGCGTTCGAGCGCGGTGAACGCGTGCGTATCCGGTCGCCACGGGCAGTGCGGCCCTGGCAGCATGTGCTCGAGGCGCTCGATGGCTACCTTACGATTGCCGCCAGGCTGCTTAAGGGTGATCGCGCCGTGGCGACTGCCTGGAATTTCGGCCCCGATCAGGAAGATGCGCGGTCGGTTTCGTGGATCGCGACGCGCATGGTCGAATTGTTCGGCGCCGGCGGCTGGGATCAGGACGAAGCACCGCAGGCGCACGAAGCAACCATGTTGATGCTTGATTGCTCCAAAGCGCGGCAAGAACTGGGGTGGCGCCCGGCCTGGCCCGTCGCTAAAGCCCTGGAGCGTGTTGTAGCATGGCACCGTGGAGCGGCTGACGGGGGCGATGCGCGTGCCCTGACGCTCAACCAGATCAAAGAATATCAAGCACTTGGACGAGCGCTTGCAGGAGAATATTTGTGACCTTGACGATTTCGCCGGCTGCATTGACGCCCGATTTTGCGCCGCAGTCCGAAGAGGCGGCGATGCGTCAGTCGATCCTCGAAATGGTCGGTGAATATGCCCGCAAATTTCACGCACCGAAGGCCTTCACCCCGGGTGCAAGCCCGGTTCCGGTTTCCGGCAAGGTTTACGGCGAACAGGAGATGCGTGCGCTTGTCGATTCCTCGCTCGACTTCTGGCTGACCACCGGGCGCTTCAACGACGCGTTCGAGGCGCGGCTCGCCGAGCGGTTGGGCGTGCGGCATGCGCTGACGACCAATTCGGGGTCGTCGGCGAACCTCCTCGCGCTGTCCTCGCTGACCTCACATTATCTGCGTGGTGAAGCGCTGAAGCCGGGCGATGAAGTCATCACCGTGGCGACCGGGTTTCCGACGACGGTCAATCCGTCGCTGCAATATGGCCTGGTCCCGGTCTTCGTCGATGTCGACATCCCGACCTATAACGTCAAGCCCGAGATGATCGAGGCGGCGGTGACCGACCGCACCCGCGCCATCATGGTTGCGCACACGCTGGGCAATCCATTCGACCTGGGCGAAGTAATGCGCGTCGCCGAGAAGCACGATCTGTGGGTGGTCGAGGACTGCTGCGACGCCTTGGGCGCGACCTATAACGGCCAGGGCGTCGGCACGTTCGGCGACATCGGCACGCTGAGCTTTTATCCGGCGCACCATATCACCATGGGCGAAGGCGGCGCCGTGTTCACCGACAAGCCGCGCCTGAAACGCGTGATCGAATCGATGCGCGACTGGGGCCGCGACTGCTGGTGCGCGCCGGGGCAGGACAATACGTGCGGCAAGCGTTTCGCCAGAAAGCTCGGCCAGTTGCCGATGGGCTACGACCACAAATACACCTACAGCCACTGCGGCTATAATCTGAAGATCACCGACATGCAGGCGGCTGTCGGGCTTGCGCAGATGGACCGGCTTGAAGGCTTCATCGCCGCGCGCCAAGCCAATTTCGATCGCTTGACCGAGGTGTTCGCGCAGTGGGAGGACATCTTCATCCTGCCCAAGGCGACGCCGAACAGCCAGCCGTCATGGTTCGGCTTTCCGCTGACCATCCGTCGTGAATCGGGGATCGAACGCGATGCGCTGGTCCAGCACCTCGATGCCAACCGCATCGGCACCCGGCTGCTGTTCGCGGGCAATCTGATCCGCCAACCCTATATGCGCGGCCGTAATTACCGCGTGGTCGGCGATCTGACCAACGCCGACATGGTCACCGAACAGACTTTCTGGATCGGGCTGTTCCCGGGCATCGGCGGCGATCACATCGACTATGTGGCGAGCACCGTCGCCGCGTTCTTGGGACGCTGAGATGAGCACGTCCCCCGCAGGCGCTGCAATCGATCTGGCGCAGGTTGCTGCCTTCGCGTCGCTAAAGGGCGAATTCGAAGCCGAGGGCCTCAGCCGGGAAGAACTCGCGGTGGAAGTCGCTTGGGGGGCGCGGCGCGGGCTTGATTATTTGGTCAAGATCGGCGGCTGCGAAGCCAAGTCCGACCTGCTGTTTCTCGAACGGCTGGGCGTGACCAGCGTGGTGGCGCCGATGATCGAAAGCGCGTTCGCCATGTCGAAATACATGGGGGCGCTGCCCGGCAACTATTTTCACGAAGTAGGCGTGACCATCGAGACTAAGGACGCCGTGGAGCGGATCGAGGCGATCTTAGACGCCGGCACAAAGCTGACCAATGTCACGCTCGGCCGTTCGGACCTGACGGCCTCGATCGGCGGCGCGGGCGTCGATGAAGACGAAACAATGGACATGGTCCGCACCGTCGGCCGCGCGGCCAAGGCCCGCGGGCTGGAAGTGACTATGGGCGGCGGGGTCAACGTGCGGACGCGTGACCTGCTCGCCCGTGATGCCGAACTGGCGGCTCTTCTCACCTCGGTTGAAACGCGCAAGGTCGTCATTCCCGTGGCCGCCTTTCTTGAGTCTGGAACGCTTGAGCGCGCGATCCAGATCGAGCTCGCGCTGCTTGATCTGCACACCGGGCCAGCGGCGTGTGGCCTAGACAAGGCGCGTGCGCGTTCGAGCCAGATTAGAGAACGGCTCTAGTCGTGGAGCTGAAGCTGGTTCTCGATTTCGATGGCGTGTTGTTCAACAGCGCCTTCGAAGCCTTTTCGGTTTGTAACGCCGCCGTGGCTGGCGATGCCGACAACCGGCAGGATGTCAGCTTCGAGGAGTTTCTCGATTTTCGCGGTGTCGTGACCGATGCTTGGCAGTACAACCGGCTGTACGCGCGGGATCGGCTGATCGCGCGCGAACATTTGGTCGAAGTCACGCCCGACGAGGCCGACTGGGCATTCGCGCGGCGGTTCTTCGAGGCCCGCGAAGGCATGATGGGCGATCCGGATTGGCCCAAGCTCATGGCCCCTTACGATTTCTTTTTTTTGCTGCGTCCGCTGCTCCTGCAACACCGCGACCGTTTTGCCATCCTGTCGACGCGCAACGTCGCGTCGATCCGCAAAACGCTCGCATTTTACGATGCAGATGTGGTCCCGGTGTATGGTCAGGAGGACATCCGGTCGCGGGGGTCGAAGATCGCGGTTGCCGAAGCGCAGGGGTGGCTCAACCAGGTTGACTACCTTGTTGTCTATGTCGATGACATGAATTCACACTTGGAGCCGTTCGACGGGCGGGTTCATCTGCCGTTGCATGCCGATTGGGGATATGATCTTTCGGACGCCAACAGCATGACCCAGCATCAGGTGCTGACCATCTTGTCGTCGATGTTGAAGCTTTCGCAAAAGACGGCATGAAGTATTCGGATCAGCTCGCCGCCTGGCTCCAGGCTGCCGGGTACACGCATTATTTCTACGTCGGCGGGGGCAACATTATGCACCTGACCGAAAGCCTCGATCGCTATCTGACCGGCATCCCCGTGGTGCATGAGGTCGCCGCCGGGATCGCCGCAGAATATTTCAATGAGATCGCCCATCCGCGGCGCGCGCTGGCGTTGGTGACGGCAGGCCCCGGACTGACCAACATCGTCACCGCGATTGCCGGCGCGTTCCTCGAAAGCCGCGAATTGCTTGTCCTCGGCGGCCAGGTCAAGACGGCGGACCTTGCCAACCAGCAGGTGCGCTCACGCGGCATCCAGGAAATCGACGGGGTCGAACTCGTGCGCTCGGCCACCAAGCTGGCCTATCGCTTCCTGGAGCCGATCGGGCCCGTAGAATTTCTGGAGAAACTCGCGGTCAGCTGGACGCCGCGCAAGGGCCCGGTGTTCCTCGAAATTCCGCTCGATGTGCAAGCGGCGACAGTCGATGAAGCCCCGTTGCCGACGCCGGTCCCGCCGGCCCTCGCCACCGTCGACGAGGAAACGCTCGACGGCATCGTGCGGCTTTATGACCAGGCCGAACGTCCGATCGTGCTGGTCGGCGGCGGCGTGCCCTATGCCGCCGCCGCTGACCTGCGCCGCCAATTCGTCGCGCGCGGCATCCCGGTGATGACCACCTACAATGGCGCCGACCGGTTCGACGGCGACGACCCTGTCTATCTCGGACGGCCGAATACCTGGGGTCAACGCAGCGCCAACATCATCATTCAGCGCGCTGATCTTATCATCGCGATCGGCACCCGCCTCGGCCTCCAGCAGACCGGCTTCAACTGGCAGGAATTCGGCCGCGCTGCCACGATCGTGCAGGTGGAAATTGACAAGGGCGAATTGAACAAGGGGCATCCTCGGGTCGACCACCCCTTGGCGGTCGATGCCGAGGATTTCGCGCGGCGTTTTGCCGCACGTCCGCTGTCGCGACATGACGATTGGCTGGCCGAGGCGCGTCGCATCCGCGAAGCTGTGCCGCGGATCGAAGCGGTCAACCAGACCGGCTCCGGGTACATCTCCCCCTACGACTTCATCGTGCGGCTCGAGGCGTTGACGCGCGACGACGACCTGATCATCCCCTGCAGCAGCGGCAGTGCCTTCACCTTGTCGATGCAGCTTTACAAGCAACGCTTCGGCCAACGCGTGATCACGGACAAATCGCTGGCATCGATGGGCTATGGCCTGTCGGGCGCGATCGGCGCGGCGATTGCCGCCGGTGGCACGCGGCGCACGATCCTGATCGAAGGCGATGGCGGCTTCGCGCAGAACCTGCAGGAACTCGGCACCGTTGCGGTCAACCAGCTCGACCTCAAGATCTTCATCTTCCACGACCAAGGCCATGCTTCGATCCGCATGACCCAGCGGAGCTATTTCGACGGCAAGTATCTGGGCTGCGATCGTCCTTCGGGGCTCGGCCTGCCCGATTGGGAACGCGTCTTCGCAGCATGGGACGTTCCCGTAACGACGCTGCCGCTGAACTTCGACATCGATCGGGCCGTGCTTGACCGGCTGGCGGCTCCGGGCCCTGCCGCCTTCATTGTGCCGATTGACCCCGAGCAGACGTATCTGCCGAAGATCACCAGCCGCATCACCGCCTCGGGCTCGATGGAGTCCAACCCGATCGACCGGATGACCCCCGAAATCGACTATCTGGCCGGTCTGTGACCCCCGCCGGTGGTCCTCGCAGCCTGCTGGTGATCGGCGGGACCGGGTTCTTCGGCAAGTCGATTCTCGATGCGTTTCGCCGCGGCTTGCTCGCACCATGGGGCATATCCCGGGTCATCGTCGCGGCCCGCAATCCCGATCATTTCCGTTCGGCGCATCCCGAACTGGTCAGTGAAGCGGTCGAGTTCGCCACGCTCGATATAACGAAAGCGACCGAACTGCCGAGCGCCGACTTCATCATTCACGCAGCCAATACCAGCGACGCGCGGCGCTACGCGCAGGATCCGCTGGCCGAGCGCGCGACGATCATCGATGCAGCTGCCAATTTCGCAAGGCTGGCGGCGCGCGCCAACCGGCACGTCCGGATCGTCTACACAAGCAGCGGCGCGGTCTATGGCCAACAACCGGCCGCGATCGAGCGCATTGACGAAGACTACAGGCCCGTCGATCTGTGTGAGCTCGCGCCGTACAAACGTGATTATGCCGAGGCCAAGGCGCTTGCCGAGCGGGAGATCGCCCGGCTGGGTGACCAAGGTCTGAACGTCTCGGTTGCGCGCTGCTTCGCCTTTGTCGGGCGCTATCTGCCGCTCGACCAGCATTTCGCGGTGGGCAATTTCCTGGCCAACGGGATGGCGGGCCGGGAGGTCGTGGTGAATGCCGATCGCGAAGTGATCCGCAGCTACCTCTACGCTGATGATCTGGTCGAATGGCTGACGACGATCGCCGCGGCCGCGTCGCCGGCCTGCCCGATCTATAACGTCGGCTCCGATCATGCGATCGCGGTCGACGATGTCGCCGCGCGGATCGCGCACCTATACGACACCACCGTGCGGCTCGCCCCGCGAAAGAACCTTCTAGCCGATCGCTACGTGCCATCGGTCGATCGCGCCCGGCATCAGCTGGGCCTAGCGATCCGGTACGACATCGACGCCGCATTGGCGGCAACCGCCCGGCAATTGGGCGACTGTCAGCTTGTCGCCAAGGATATATCTGGTAGGAGCAGCGACCTCTCGAAATGGGCGATTCAACGTTGATGCGAAGCTTGTTGCGTGTGTTTGATCGCGTCCCGCGGCTGGTTTGGGCGGGCGGAAGGTCGCAGCGAACTCTGCTGGCGTTGATGCTGCTGGCGGCAGGCTCGTCGCACGCCGTTGCGCAACAGAGTGAATCCGGCCGGAATGTCCCTTACGGGTCGCCGCTGTCTTCGGATCAGACGCAACAACAGGGCTCGCAGCTGTCGCAGAACCCACCATCGGCTTATCCGACGCCGGCAGAGCGGGTCGGGCCGACCCAGCTTGAAGATAATCAGAATTCCAACCAGTATCGAGACGACCAGTCGCTTACCGACGATCAGACGACGAATACCAACAGCAACATCACCAACCGTTCGCGCGTGACTAATGTGCCGCCACAACAAGTGCGCCCGCCCGAGCTCAACGAATTCGAGCGGTTCGTTGAAAAGCGGCTGGGCCGGCGGCTGCAGCGCTTCGGCTCGGCGCTGATTTTGCCGGCAACGCGAAATTACTCAGTGCCGACGACGACAGCGGTGCCCCCCGCCTACAAGCTCAGCCCGGGCGACGAGATTTTCATCGGGCTGTCGGGTTCGATCGAGGGCAGCGTCAGCCGCCAGATCGACTCGAATGGGCGAATTTTCCTGCCGCGCGTGGGCTCGATCAACCTGGCGGGCGTCAGCTACCGGGATTTGAAGGACGTCATCGAGCGCGCGGTCGCGATCCGTTATCGCGGGTTCGACGTCTCGGTCGCGGTCACCCGTCTCCGCGGCATTCGCGTATTCGTCACCGGCTTTGCGAACAATCCGGGCAGCTATACGGTCGACAGCCTGTCCACCTTGATCAACGCGGTCTTCGCCGCGGGCGGGCCGTCGTCGGGCGGCAGCTTCCGGTCGGTGCGCCTGATCCGCAACGGTGAACTGGTCAGCAGCCTCGATCTCTACGCCTTCCTGCGCGACGGGGACCGATCGCACGACGCAGTGCTGCAGAATGGCGACGTCTTGTACATCGCGCCGCTCGGTCCGCAGATCGCTCTCACCGGCAGTGTCAATCAGGAAGCGATTTACGAGGCGCGTCCCGGAGAATCGCTTGACGATCTGCTGCGCTTTGCCGGCGGCACCACGGCGCTTGCCGATGCGGACCGCCTGATCCTGTACAGCTTGGACAATGCCCGCTCCGTGGGCGCGGTAGAAGTGGCGCGCCAGGATTTCGCGCGGCGTCCGGTTACGGGGGGCGACATCGTCCAGGTTCTGGCGACGGGCACACTGGCCAATCCGCTCGACCGTCAGACGGTTATCGTTCGCGTCGAAGGTGAGGTTAACAAGCCCGGCAATTTCGTCGTCCCTCCCGGAACGAATTTCGACCAGGTTGTGGCCTTGGCCGGCGGCCTCACAAACCGCGCGTTCGTCTATGGCACTAATTTCCAGCGTTTGTCCGTCCGCCAACAGCAGCGAGACAGTTACGAGGAAGCCGTGCGGCAGCTCGAGACCGCCCTGGTCGGAGCGCCGCTGACCAGCGACAGCGTGGTGTCGGACGAGCAGCGGTCGCAGCAACTGGCCGCGGGACGCGCACTCCTTGAGCGCTTGCGCCAGGCCCAGCCCGATGGGCGCGTGGTCCTGCCGATCCTGCCGTCCGGCGCCGGTCTGCCTGGCGCGCTGACTCTGGAGAGCAACGACACGATCTATATTCCTCCTCGCCCTACGACGGTGGGCGTGTTCGGTGCAGTGTACCGGCCCGCCTCCTTCCTCATCGAGGACGGCCGCAAGGTCGAACTGAAGGATTATCTGCGGCAGGCGGGCGGGACGCTCCGCCTCGCCGACACCGGAGACATATTCGTCATCCATGCCAATGGCGCGGTCGTATCGCGCCGCGCGGGGGCCTTGTCGGCTCCCGCTCTGCCTGGCGACATCATCTTCGTCCCGACCAAGACGCAGAACGTATCTCTACTCGCGCGCCTCGCGCAGATCAGCGCCGTGCTGTTCCAGCCGGCCATCGCCGCGGCCACTTTGGTTGCAGTCACCAAGTGACGCCACCGGGCAGCCTGTTCGACACGCTGTCGGCCAACCGAATTTTCGGGCGGCCGCTATATCGTCGCCTGGTGCTTGGAGTTCTCGCGATCATCCTAGCGCTGTTGACGATTTTCCCGCGTGAATATCGCGCGGCGGTGTCCTTGACGCCGAGCGACCCGTCCACGCTGGGGCTGAGCGGCGCGCTCGGCCAGCTTGGCGCCCTGACCAACGTGTTCGGCAGCCAGGCCGCGGTGGAAATCAGCCTCAAAGTTGCGCGCAGTGTCGAGGTGCGCCGGCTGACGATCGAGCGGCTGGGCTTGTTGCGCAGCGGCAAGTTCCGCAACGAGGTGGAGGCGCAGCGCTGGATCAATCGCGAAGTCGAAATCCGGTCGCTGCGCGGCGGGATCCTGCAGATGACCGCGCAGATGGACGATCCAGTGCTTGCGCAGCAGCTGGTCGGCGCAATCGCCACCGCCACGCGCGAACGGCTGGCCGGAATCAGCCAGGCGCAGACGGCGTACAAGCGCCGCATCCTTGAGCGCCTAGTCGGCGATGCCGGCGATCGTTACGCGCGCGCGCAGGCGGCCTACGACCGGTTCCGGCTGCAAACGCGCTACTCGGATCCCGGCCGATCGATCGAAGCGATCGGTGAGCGGGTGCCCGCCATCCAAGCGGCCATCAAGGCGCGCGAAGTCGAACTGCGCGCGGCACAGCAATTCGGCACCGGGCAAAGCTTTGCGGTTCAGCAGATTCAGGCGGAAATCATCGCGCTCAGATCGCAATTGCGCCAGGCGGAAAGCTTGGACGGCGCGGATGCCTACTCAGTCAACCGGGTCGTCCGGCAATCGACCGAAGTGGAGAAATTGAACCGAGAACTGACGATCGCACGCAGCCTGTACGTCAGTTATCAGCGCTTCCTAGAGGGCACCTCGGTCGAGGATCTGACCTCGGGCGCCAACGTCCGCGTACTAGAGCCGCCCTATATCGATCCGGCGCCCCAGTTCCGCACCCTGCCGCTGGTGCTACTCATTGCCGTCTTGGCGCTGCTGGCGGCGATCGAATTCTACCAGCTGCGGCCTCCGCTCGGCGCCGACACCCGCTATCTCCGAACCGTCGAATGACCCAATTGGACGTTTCGGTCGTCATCCCGGTTCGCAACGAAGAGGAAAATGCGATCCCTATCGCTGAGGCGGTGATCCGGGAAATGGAGCGTACCGGGGTCTCCTTCGACCTCATCTTCATCGACAATTCCTCACAGGACCGCACGGTGGCGTTGCTTCGCGAGCTCTGCGCGCGCGATCCGCGCGTCCGGCTGATCATCAACGCCCGCAATTTCGGCCAGATGCGCTCACCGACCCACGCGATATTCGAAGCGCGTGGCCGTGCCGTCATCAACATGTGCGCGGATTTCCAGGACCCGCCAACGTTGTTGCCGGAGATTGTGCGGCGCTGGCAGGCCGGTTCCGAAATCGTCCTCGGCGTGCGGGAATCCGAGCGCTCATCGTTCGGCCTCTCCGTTGCCCGGCGCACCGCTTACTGGTTTGCCCGGCGGTTCGGCGATTATCCGATCATTCCGAACGCCACCGGCTTCGGCTTGTACACCCAGCGCGTGGTGCAGGAAATCGCCCGCCTGAACGAGCCCGAGCCGTTCTTCCGCGGCATGCTGGTGGAGACCGGATTCGATATCGTTACGATTTCCTATCCCCGGCCACCGCGGGCGGCGGGGCGGTCGAACAACAACTTCTTCGCGCTGCTGGACTTCGCGCTGTCGGGCATTGCGGGGTCGTCCAAGCGGTTGGTCCGCGTCCCGTTCTTTGCCGGCACGATCGGAGTTATCGCCGCATTCCTGCTGTTCCCGATCACCATTCTGGCCAGCCTGTGGGGCGCTGCGGGCTGGGGCTGGTGGCTGGCGATCGCGCTTCAGCTGCAATTCGGCCTTCTATTCATTTTCCTGGGATTGATCGGCGATCAGATCCGCCTGATTTCCGAACGGACGCGGCAGACTCCGCTGGTCGTCGAGCGCGAACGCGTGAACTTTCCTGCCGATTATTGACGTGCGTTTGATCGAGCGCCTCGGGCTGGCACGGCTGAAACAACTGATCCGCTTTTATCAGGCTGCGGCGATCAACACCGCGTTCGGCTTCGGCATCTACGCCCTGATGATCCATCTGGGCCTGAACCTGTACGTTTCCCAAATCATCGCCCAGATCCTCGGCGTCACGTTCAATTATTTCACCTACAGCCGGCATGTCTTTCGAGACCGTGACGCGTCGAAGCGCGCGTTCATTTTGGCCTACGCCTCTAACTATCTCGTCAATCTGACGATGCTGGCCGTGTTCGACCGGCTCGTGCGGTCCGACTATCTCGCCGGCCTGCTGGCGACCATCGTTGCATCGATCCTGAATTACCTGTTGCTCAAATCGCTGGTGTTTCAGCGGGCGGGGACGTCGTGAAGCGAATTCTTTCCGACTTCCGCAATTGGGAATATATGCTCACGCTCGCTGTGCTTGTCGGTGGAGTCTACAGCATCGGCTATTTGATGGTTCAGGGCTATCTGCCTCAGCCGTTCTTTTATCAGCCGTTCGACGTGTGGATGGATTGGTTCAATACCGCTTATTGGGCACATAATCCCGGTGCGTATGACAGCTGGCAGACGCTCTATCCGCCTATATCCTTCCTGTTCCTGCGCTTCTTAACCGCACCGCACTGCTACATCGCGAACGAGGGCTGGTATTCGCGCGACTGCGATTGGTACGGCATGTTGACAATGCATGGCTGGTACGTTCTCAACGTATATCTTATCGGTCGGACATTCCTGAAAATTGATCGCAGCACGGCCCTGCCGCGATCGTTTACACTCGCCGCCGGTATGCCAATGCTCGATGGGCTAGAGCGGGGCAATTTGATCCTCGTCGCATTTACGTGCTTCTTGTTGGGCTACGGTCCGCTGCTGCGGAGCGCGCGTCTCCGGTGGTTGATGGCCGGACTGGCGATCAACTTCAAAATTTATTTGCTCGGCACGATCTTCGTTTATCCGCTGAAGCGGCGTTGGAGATGGTTCGAAGGCTGCCTGCTCGCAACATTAGGTACCTACATCATCAGCTGGGGCCTGCTCGGGGCAGGAACGCCGCAGGAGATTATTACCAACCTCAGCGACTGGAATAACCATCTCAACATGGCGTCAAGCTTGCTTGACCTGTGGTACGCGACGTCGTTCCAACCGCTCATTGGCTTGCTCAACGGCTCGGGATTGCCGATTAGTGATATAATCGGTTCTTGGCGCACTGAGACGTTTTCGCTTCTACTGCCTGCGGCGATCCACGCAACGCAGCTGATGATAGTGATAGCAGCTATGGTGGCATGGCTGCGCCCGGAAACCGTACCGACCTACCGGCTGGTGAATCTCGCGACATGCATAGCGCTCATCACCACTGAGACTGGCGGTTATACCCAGGCGCTAATCGTCCTGTTGACGTTTTTCGAACCACGAAAGTCTGGATTGGCTATCGGCATTGCAACGTTTAGCTGCTACATTCTGTCGATTCCGGGTGACATCTTCATCGACCCGGTCCTCCCTCAGACCAATAACGGCTTCCTCAATACGGGACCACTATTTTACGCCTACTGGATCACGGTTGGTCCCTTCGTTCGGCCGGGCATAGTGCTGGTAGTGGCGATCGCACTGTCCTGCGCGACGATCGCCACGGTGTGGCGCGACATCCGCACACAGGGCTGGCGCGGACGCACGCGGTTTTCGCGCGATGCGCCCATCATGATTGCCGGTGGTCGGACAGAGCCTGTCATCGGCTAATCACCTACCGGATCACCCCGATGATGCTGTTGTTCCTCCGCGCGAACGCTGCCGCACCGGCTCCGCGCGTCGCGTCCATCCCGCCGATCCACAGCTTGCGCGCGCTCGTCACCTCACCGAAGCAGCCGGGATCAACCGCCGTGCCGTCCATCGAACAATAGTTGCATTCGGCATCAAGAAAGACCCCGCCCGCCAGTTTGCCAAGAGACCCTAGCACGATCGGCCTGACTGCGGACCGATACATACCAGCCGCGGTAATCGCGAAGTTCGCTGTCTGCCGCGTCATATTGCTGATCTGCGGTTCCAGCTGCAGCGCGCCGCTGGCTTGAACCGCAACAGGGCGCGATCCTTCGTGAAGCTTCAGGCCTTGCACACGAACGCCGCGAATGCGCTGCAGCAGCAGTGAGCCCTCACGAAAATCGCCATGCACCTGACCGCCGGACACGGTGACGAGGCCGCCTCCGTCATGCAGAATAATGCCGTGGCTGCCACCAGCGGCCGCAGCGTAGATATAGGGATCGGCGATCTCGATCGAGGCACCTTGCACGCCGCCAAGGTCGATCTCGATTGCATTCCCGGCACACCCGTCGAGCACGCAATTGCGCAGGTGCAGATCGACCACTTGGGTCGGGCGGGTCACGCCGCGCGCGCGGATCTGAATGCCGTTGTCGATCTGCGCGGACTCGAAATGGTCGATGAAACTATCGACAAAGGCGCCGTCGGCCCTGAGCCCTGTCGGCTGAACATGCGCGGCGTGCTGACCGACGACGAGGCAGCGGCTGAGGTAAAGCGAGGCATTGCCGCCCGCCATGCCGTAGTCCGGCGAGCCGTCCAGATAAAAGCCGACCGCCAAGTCGCGTCCGCCGCCCGACCCGGCACGCGTCCGTTGCGCCAGGCAGTCGTCGACCTTGGTGTAGACGGTGCCGCCGAAATAGAAGCCGATGCTGTTTTCCAGAGAGGCGATGTCCCTGAACGTCGCACGCACGACGAACGACGCTCTCAGGCCGGTGGGGTAGCGCCGTTCGTCGCCGCTTGGATGCGGCGTGACCGCGCCGTCGCGCACCAGGGTGAAATTGGCGAGATGGATCTCGTGGACGAAGGACTCGCTGCCCGACCCTGGCTGGCGCACGGACCCGACCAGCATGATGTCGTGATCGTGAATGCCCGGCGCCTGTCCCTGCAGGATGATGCGCGTGCCTTGGCCGTTATCGGCGGCTTGCGTCCCGCTGCCGTTCATCGTCCGCCAGCTGCGGTTGAGCACGAGGGTGCGGCGGACGAAATAATCGACCTGGCCAAGCTGCGTGACCGGGGAGAGCGCGAAACAGGCTTCGATCGCGTCGGCGCAGTCGAAATTGCCGTCGCCAGGTCTCGCCCCAAACCATTCCGGGTGTCCATTGCTGTGATCCCAGATCCGCGAAAAATGGCGGTCATTCGCCGCACAGGCGAAGCTGATGCCGTCAAGCGGATCGCCCGCCGGCTTCGTGCCACTCACGCACCGGAAAAACCCCTCGCGGCCTTGCTCCGACAAATAGGCGATGGACCCGATCGCCGGCGCGCCGGCCCCCAAGATTTGCCGCGTACCCGCCCCGACCCCGCTGGCCACCGCCATCGCTTGAAAGTCTTGGCCGGATGCGGACGCGCCGGCGGCGAGTGATGCCGTCCCTGCGATCAGGCCTCGCCGATCCAAGCCGCGCCCCATTCAGCCGGTCGACCGCATGAACGCGCCGGCGAAATAGAGCACTGCTGCGATGATCGCCGCCGTCGTCAAGCTGATGCCCAGCATCCCCCATCGGTCGAGTGCCGTTCGCGGACCGGTCTTGGTCGGCGCGGGCCAAAGCTTCTTCATCGTGATACTCCAGCAACGGGGGCGGGACTGCGGTCAGTCTCGGCGGAGACGTCGAGCAGCCAGCATGCCCTGCTTGGTCTAGACCGGTTTCAAGACCAAGGCGAGACGCGGCCTGGGCCTTCATGAAGCGGAGTGCGGCTTCCTTGTCGCGCGTCCGCGTGACGTAACTCTCAAGGATCTCACCCTCGTGATCGACGGCGCGCCAGAGGTAGTGGGTTTCTCCGTTAATGTTCACGAACACCTCATCGAGGTGCCAGCGCCACAGACGAAAGCCGCGCATAGCGCTCACTCGCTGACGACGAATGTCGGCGGCAAACATCGGCCCGAACCGGTTCCACCAGAACCGGTTCGTCTCATGTCAAACATCAACGCCGCGCTCGAACAGCAAATCCTCGACATTCCGTAGCGACAGCAGAACCGGACGTACATCATCACCACCAGACGGATCACCTCGGGCGACGAATTGAACCGCCGAAACGGACTGGGCGGCTTGGCTCTCGATCGGCGTGTCATGCAAGGCGGCTAGCAGCTGCCCCATTTAGACTGATGGTGTGGACGGCGCTCTGATTGGCAGTTGATTCGGAAGAACCCGCTGCCAGTCTGTGATCGTTGTCAAAGCGATCTCGCACAGGGGCGCCGTCCATGAGTAAATTACCCATCGATTTGTCGTCTGTCACGACGGTTGGCCTCGACCTGGCCAAGCATGTGTTCTTCATCCACGCCGTCGATGTGCAGGGCCGGGTAATCCTTGCAAAGGAAGTTCGGCGGCGCGATCTTCTTTCCTTTTTCGCCTCGCTGCCGGCGTGTCTCGTTGGTGTGGAAGCTTGCAGTTCTGCGCATCATTGGGGACGCGAACTCATGGCATTGGGGCACGATGTTCGCCTGATGCCACCGGCTTATGTGAAGCCATATGTCAGGCGCCAGAAGAACGATGCGGCCGATGCGGCAGCGATCTGCGAAGCCGTGACACGCCCCTCGATGCGCTTCGTCAAAGTCCGGTCCATCGACAACCAGGCGGTGCTGATGCACCACAAGGTGCGCGAGATGCTGGTACGTCAGCGGACCCAGATCCTCAACGGCCTCCGTGGGCATCTCGCCGAGATCGGTATTATCGCGGCACAAAGCCCGGTTCATGCCCGCGCGCTTGCCGACCTCGTAGGTAATGGCGATGTGTCCATCCCGCAGGCCGTGACGAGGGCTTTGTTACCACTGGTCACTCAGCTCGAGCACCTCGATACCGAGATCAAGGAGGCCGATGCCGCCATCGCCAGGCTGGCCAAAACCGATCCGGTTGCTACTGCGCTGATGTCGATCCCGGGCATCGGTCCGGTCACAGCCTCGGCGCTGGTTGCCAGCGTTGGCGATCCATCCGGCTTCGCAGGGCCGCGGCAGTTCGCCGCGTTCCTGGGGCTAGTACCGCGACAGAACTCGTCGGGCGGCAAGCCTCGGCTCGGACGGATCTCCAAAATGGGCAACGGCTACCTGAGAAAGCTGCTGGTCGTGGGCGCGCACGCTGTGCTCTTCCACCGCGCGCGGCATGCTGATCCACTCCGCTCTTGGGCGCAAAAGCTGATGGAGACCAAGCCGTTCAAGCTGGTCGCGGTCGCCATCGCCAACAAGCTTGCCCGTATCGTCTATGCGGTCATGACGACTGGCACATTCTATCGCGCTGCCAAGGTCTGAAGGTAAACTTCACGCCTGCCATAGCGCTCAATAATCACGGGTGACCATGAGGTGATGCGACACAACCGGACACAATCTGCCAAGCCCGAGGTGCTGTCTGCGCAACGCAAGCGCGCTAGACTGAATAGGGGCAAGCAGATCAGCGGACAAACATCAGGGCCAGTGGATTACCCCACAATCAAAGGCCGGAGACATGACCGCACCCGCGACCGTCGACTAACCCAACTTCACCCTTGATCGCAGGGCGCCGTCCAGACATGACAGCACCCTATTAAGCCTAGATGCCTGCTTCGTGCAGCATTGCCGATCCGCCGAGTTCAGCCGGGTCGCAGTGATGACGCATTAGCGAAAAGAGTTCGCGGCCAACGCCCGGTTTGAAATCCGGGCGCCGGCATTGTTCGCGCGCATCCCATTCGTCGGCGCTGACCAAGGCCGTTAGCTCGCCGCTTTCGGCGCAGACACGAACCACATCGCCATCGCGGAGCTTGCCGAGATGGCCGCCAAGATAGGCTTCGGGTGACACGTGGATCGCCGCGGGCACCTTGCCGCTCGCGCCGCTCATTCGGCCATCGGTGACGAGCGCAGCGCGGAACCCCTTGTCCTGCAGCACCCCCAGCGAGGGCGTGAGCTTGTGCAGTTCGGGCATGCCGTTCGCCGCCGGCCCCTGAAAGCGCACGACGACGATCACGTCGCGGTCGAGTTCGCCCGCCTTGAAGGCGTGGATCACATCTGCCTGTTCATGGAACACGCGGCACGGCGCCTCGATCGACCAGCGCGACGGGTCGACCGCGCTGACCTTGATGCACGCGCGCCCTAAATTGCCTTCGAGCAGGCGAAGCCCGCCTTCGGGCTGAAACGGATCGCTGACCGGACGGAGGATTGCGGGATTGGCGCACGAAGCCGGCGGCTCGGTGAAAGCGAGCGCGTCGCCGTCCATCACCGGCTCCTTCGCACCCGCGCGTAGCCCGGCGCCATAAACCGTCATGATGTCGTCATGCGCGAGCCCCGCATCGAGTAATTCCCGAATGACAAAGGGCATGCCCCCCGCCGCGGCAAGGTCGTTCACGTCGCCGCCGCCATTGGGATAGACGCTGGCGATCAGCGGCACAACGCGGCCGAGTTCGTCCATGTCGGTCCAGTCGATGACGATCCCCGCAGCGCGCGCAATCGCGGGCAGATGGATGCAGTGATTGGTCGATCCGCCCGTCGCTAGCAGCCCGACCAAGGCGTTGACGATCGACTTGGCGTCGACGCACTGCCCGAGCGGGCGATAGTCGTCGCCGTCCCAGCCGATCTTCGCGACCTGATGCGTCGCGGCGCGGGTCAATTCCTGACGCAATTTGGAGCCCGGCAACACGAAGCTGGAGCCGGGCATGTGTAGCCCCATCATCTCCATCATCATTTGGTTGGAATTGGCAGTCCCGTAAAATGTGCAGGTACCTGCTCCGTGGTAGCTCGCACTTTCGGCCTCCAGCAATTCAGCGCGACCGACTTTACCTTCCGCGAATAGCTGGCGGACGCGTGCTTTTTCCTTGTTGGCGAGGCCTGATGGCATCGGCCCGCCGGGCACGAGGATCATCGGCAAATGACCATAGCGTAACCCGCCGATTAGCAGGCCCGGTACGATCTTGTCGCAGATGCCGAGCATCATCACACTCTCGAACATGCCGTGCGACAGCGCGACTGCCGTCGACAGCGCGATGACGTCACGGCTGAACAATGACAGCTCCATCGACATCTGACCCTGCGTCACCCCGTCGCACATCGCGGGAACGCCGCCCGCGACTTGGGCTGTGGCGCCAACCTCGCGCGCCCAAATCTTAATCTGATTAGGATAGCGTTCGTACGGCTGATGCGCCGACAGCATGTCGTTGAACGCGGTAATGATCCCGATGTTGGGTCGCGTCCCGCCACGAATGGCTGCTTTGTCTTCGCCGGACGCTGCAAAGCCATGCGCCAAGTTGCCGCAGGCGAGCTGCGGGCGATTGACACCCTCGTCCCGCGCCCGCTCGATCAGGTCGAGATATGCGGCACGTCTTTCCGCACTGCGCTTGACGATACGTCCTGTGACCGCCTCGACGACCGAATTGAGGCTCACAACGCGGCGGCCTTGCGCGCCGCACTTTCGATCGCCGTCTCGTCGGGCGCACCTTTGCCCACCACCCAGCTGCCACCGACACACAGCACCGGATCGAACGCCAGCCATTCGGGCGCGGTCGCTTCCGTGATCCCGCCCGTCGGGCAGAAGCGACATTGGAAGAATGGCGCAGCCAGTGCCTTGAGCGCCGGCAGCCCACCTGCGGCCATTGCCGGGAAGAACTTAAAATGCGTCAGCCCGAGGTCGAGCCCAAGCATGATATCCGCGGCAGTGGCGACGCCAGGGAGAAACGGCACTTTGCTGTCGGTCGCCGCGCGGCCCAGCCGCTCGGTCAAACCCGGCGCCACGATGAACTCGGACCCCGCATCGACCGCCTGTGCCAGCTGATCGGGACTGGTCACCGTTCCAGCGCCAACGATCGCGCCTTCAATACCTTTCATTTCGCGAATTGCTTCAAGCGCGCACGGCGTCCGCAGCGTCACCTCGATCACGCGAAGGCCACCCGCGACCAGCGCCCGCGCGATCGGTTGAGCATGCGCCAGATCGTCTATTACCAGCACCGGGATTACGGGAGACAATCGCATTAAATTGTCAACTAAAGCCATGTCGATCCTCCGAATAGAAGTGTAGCGGCAGGAAATTCAGCTGTATTCCACTAAATTTGTTGGGTTCAATGCCGATGCGCCTGGGCGAACGCCGCTGCGGCCCGAATTAAACCGGGCTGCGGGTGAACGACGAGTTTACTGGAATGTTCGCCATCAGCGTTTGGCACGCGGGCGGCGTTCATTCGAACGGCTATGGCTATGGCTTCCTCGCCAGGGTGCTGTCAAACGAACCAGATCCTGGTTAGTTTGACAGCACCCTCGTCACAGGTACGTCCTTTGGTCCGCAAGCGATCTAGGCAGGCGCCTCGCTAAATAAATGAGCGAGGAAATTCCTTGTTGCTTCCCAGCTGCGTCGATCAGCCCTCTCGTCGTATCCGAACCCGGGACGTAGAGAGTCTGCACTCGGGTCAGTGAACCCATGTCCCGCTTGGCCATAAGCGTGAAGCTGCCAGTCAGCGTGCCCGTCGGTGAGCTCTCGGGCCAGTCCAACCACGGCATCTGGCGGCCCGAGTGGATCGTTCCAACCGTGAGCAACCAGTATTTTGGCGCTCATTGGATGGACGTTGACATAGCTGGGTCGATCATAGACGCCGTGGAAACTGACTACTCCCAGGACATCTTGGCCGGACCTGGCAAGGTCGAGGACGCAAAGACCCCCAAAACAATATCCAACTGCCGCGAGGGTACTGTCAAACTAACCAGTATCTGGTTCATTAGCCCACAAGATTCATAAAATCCCGAGATTGTGCTGTCTGTCTTCGCGGTACACAACGAGGGCAAAGTAAGCGCGAAGGCAGAACATTAGTCGAGCGGCTGCACACCTAACCAGATAGGAAAGTGGCTGCCCCGTTGGTCTGACAGTGCCGCTCCAGCCCTTCTCGCCACGAAGCCGTCGCACATTTTCACCAAGACGCTTGCGAATATCCACGCCGCAGAAAGACAAGCTGTCGCCGATCGATCTACAGACGATGAGTGACATTTGAGTTGACTGCGGCAGCCGCGGAAGCGACGGCAGTGTCACTGATCGTCTACAGGACACGCAATGAGCCGTTATAAATCGCAGGTGCGTGAGGTCATAAACCGCAATGCGCTGGTTACCTTGGCGCTGGAACACGGGTTCAACGCATTCTTGCCGGTATACGACGGCGGCGTCGATTTTATCCTTTACCGCGAAAGCGACGGTGTCGTTCGTAAAGTACAGCTCAAGGGTCGCTGGTACATCGATCGAAAATACGAAGGTCGCGACATTTGGATCGCGTTTCACGTGGATGGAGACTGGTATCTGGCACCCCACGACGAACTGATCGGCATGGGCGCCCGTTACGGCTTCACCGCAACCCAATCGTGGCTCGACGGGGGCGCCTACAGCTGCCCCAAGCCATCGCGCGCGATGACCCTGGATTTAGCGCCATATCGCTTTGGCGAGGTCAGTATCGACGCGGCCTAGAGCTGTTGTGTGTGTAGGCACGCGGTCCGAACATGGGCACGACGACAACTCCCGGACCGCGCAGACGCTTCCGCTCCGCATAGCCAAGAAACTGCGAAATACTGTCGACTTGATCATCGTGGCGACCTGTGGGGAATTGGAGGATCTCGTCGCGCAACTCGGCGAGCCAAGGCGCTGACAGCGGAATGGAAACCCGGCCGCTCTCTACCGCTGCCGACACAGCGTGTACCCGCGTCACCTTGTCCTTATGCGGCTTAATCCTAATCGGTATCGGCATCCTGTTTGGACGCTCGAACCTCAACAAATCATGCAATTGGATTCCTGCAGCGGTGTCCTCAATAAGGAGGTCCTTTGGCCACCAACGTTCGGCCTGCTCGATAACCGCGCGAAACAGGTCGGGGAAGTTCAGCCTCTTTCTAAAGAGGTCGAGCAGATAATAATGGCCATTGCGGATCGCCCAGGTCGTACACACGCTATAGTCGGCGAACTCCGTGGCCTTTGACGCGCAATCCCAGCTTTGGACGATCGTAACGCTGTCTCGTTCGGGCGGCTGATCGAACGTCTGGAACCACCGCCAGTCCCATATCCCGCCATCGATGGGTAACGGGTTTTGCTGATACTGGGCGCTGAAATCACGGGATCCCATCGTAAGTTTCAGGTCATCGAGAATTTCCCTGGGTTCACGCGCTGGGTCAAGAACCTCAGCGAAACGCCGATGATGCCATTTGTCCGGCCCCAGCTGCACTGACTCGTCATGGGTCCCGATGGTACTGTCAAACTAACCGGGATCCGGTTCGTCGGCGCTCAGATCGGCCTCGATTTCGCAAAACTGATCGGAACAGATTGCGCACGAATAAGGTCGATTTGGACGATCTCGGTGCCCGCTGATGCCTGCGAACCAGATAGGAATTCAGCGGTGCATTACGTCTGACAACACCCCCATACTCGCCCCTTGTAGGTGCCTAACAGCGCCGAGCGACAATGCTCCGAGCCTTTGTATCGATGACAGGCTGGAACCGTCGGCTTGGGCCATGCGTCACGAATTTCGTGCCCAATCAGTCGGCGCACGTCCTGAGTCCCGATAAGGGAATCACACGTTAATTTTCTTCGGCAACCATAATCCTGAGCTGAACGTACCTTCCCTGTCCGACGTTCAACCATGAGCGCGGCCGGGTCAGGAGATTTTCATTGTCAAAGTCCTTATTGGCCGCCGCCATTGTTGCGGCGACTGCGCTATCAAGTCCTGCTTCCGCATTGCAATTCAACTTTGATTTTGCTCCCCAGCAAGCGTTGTTTGGTCAGCCGGTTTCTGGAAGCGGCATTTTTACAACTTCAGATACTGCCACAACGGTCGGTGGGCGCACCGCCTACCAGATCACCGGCGTCAGTGGCTCGGTCAACGGTTCGGCAATCGTTGCACCGACTGGTAGCTACGGCAATTACTTTACCGATGCGGCTGGATTTCTCGATGGGAGCGGCACGCGATTTTTCACCCAGTCCGGTATTGACGTCCGCTTCTTTCAACAGAGCAACAATGCACGTTATCGAGTGAATACCTTTGGCGCGTTTGGTTCGTCCGAATATGTCACTGCCAACTCATCGCTGGTGTCCGCCGGCGTCCCCGAGCCCGCCGCATGGGCTTTGATGATCTCCGGTTTTGGCTTGGCCGGCTTCGAATCGCGCCGCCGTCGCTCGACAAAATACGTCACGGCATAAGCGATCGATTAATGGAAACAGGTGGGGTCGCGGGAACACCGCGGCCCCTATCTGTCTGGCGCATCAAAGTCCGCCATCGGGTCTTTAGCTAGTCGGCGACGACGGCAGGATGCAGCACGACGGTCGGCAGTTGCTGGACCTGCGATAGCTGCTCCGCAAGCTGATCGCGTTCGGTGCGGGCCTTGGCAAGGACGTCGCGGATCTCGACAAAGTCTTCAGCGCCGTTGGCGACGGCTTCCACCAGACGTTCAATCTTGGCGACAGCTTCGGCGTGCCGCTTTTTGAGACGATCACCCTCGCGACCGAGTTCTTTGGACCGCTTCGCAAACTCTGCGCGATATTCTTGGACATAGACTTCAATGAGCTTCTCGTTGAGCATGTAGTGCTGCAGCCCATGCAGCACCCGGGTCTCAAGGCGATCGGTGGAGATGATGCGGTTGTTGGAACAGGCGTGCTTCCCACCCTCCTTGTGACGCGAGCACCCCCAACGATTTCCGCTGTGGATGGTCCAGCTACCGCCGCAGGATCCGCAGGTGACGAGGCCGGACAGGATATGCTTGGGGCGTCGGTTCTTTTCTGGCGCGCGACTCTGAACCTTGCCGAGCATGAGCTGCACCTTATCCCAGAGTGCGTCGTCGACGATCCGCAGCTCCGGCACCTCTTCGACCAGCCATTCGTTCTCGGGGTTGGCGCGGATGAGGTGCGTGCGGGTGCGTGGGTCGAGTACCTTCCTGGTGCGGTTGAACACCAACTGGCCGCGGTAAAGCCGGTTCTGGAGGATGCCGTTTTTACGCTTGCGATCGCCATAGATGGTGGAAGCCCGCCAGAATCGCGGTCCACTGAGCCGACCGCCCGGTGATTCTACGCCGTCCTGGTTTAGTCGTTCAGCGATCGCGCGGGGCGACTGTCCAGCAGCGAACTCCTCAAAGATGCGCCGGACGACCTTGCCCTGCTCTTCATCAACCTCGCGCAGACCCCGGATTAGTTCGCCACGATCATCGAACCGATTGGCTTTGCGATAGCCATAAGCCAATCCCGCTGCCGAGCGCTTCTGGGAAATGGTACCGCGCTGACCCCTTTTGATCTTGGCCGCCAGATCACGGCGGAACTGTGCGTCCATCAACCCGCGGAAGGTGGCGGTGATGTCGGTGACCTCGCCGTCTGAGAGCGTGAAGAGCCGGGCGCCCGCGAAAGTGATGCGTTCCCGGATCGTGAACGCGTCGCCCTGGTGCCGGGCGATGCGATCTGTCGCTTCCGCCACGACCTGATCGATCCCCCCGGCTTCGATCCGTGCCAGCATCGCACTCAATCCCGGCCGGCCGTTCTCGTCGATGCCGGCGGCACCGCTTATCGCGTAGTCGGTGAAGACCTCGACGACCGTCCATCCCTCGCGCTCGCACCGTTCACGGCAGATCGCTATCTGATCCTCGATGGATCGAGCATTCTGGAGGGCGCTTGAGAACCGCGCGTAGATGACAGTCTGCATATCTATCTCGACGCATCGCCGCGCCGCGCCGCGACGGCGGCACACGTACCGCGCTTGATCCTCGCGATCTGGTCATCTCGAAACGCAGTGTCGAATAATGCTAGGATGGCGGCGGCGATGTCGGTCCCCTCGCTCTCCGAAACACCGATCAACCGAGCGCCGGCGCGCTCGATGTGCTTTTGGATGGCGGACGCATCGCCTGGATCACGGGCAATGCGATCCATCGACTCGATCACGACATAGTCGATACCGCCCTCCTCGATGCGTCCAAGCAGGGCGCGCAACCCAAGACTTTCTTTCTGCTCGAGCTTTTTATTTCCGCTGCGCTTGTCGTCGAAGCCACCGACGACGGCCCAGCCGTTGCGTTCGCAATGTCCGCGGCATGAAGCGATCTGGTCAACGATCGTGCGCGCACTCGGCAAACCGCTCGATGCGCGGGCGTAGATGAAAGCGTTCATAGTTACTCCTGTTCCGGCCATGTCACTCGGTAAGGTTCCGACCCCATCGCCACGATCAGCGCCTGACCTTGAAGCAGCGGATGCCCGTCCTCCGTCGCGATGATCCGCCAGCCGCGCCCGCGCCACGCTACATAATCGACGATCTCGTCGATCATATGGCCGATGCTGCCCATGAGGACGGTGTCGGGAAGCACATCGTCCAACTCGACGCGTAGCACTCCGAACCGCGTCTGGAGAAAGAGCGGTTTGATCCTGGCACAAAGCTCCAGCGAGTGGTCGACGATGTTGATATCCAGGTAGTCGCCACCCGGGCGATGAAACCGGTGATGGTGGAGCGGGTGCTTGCAAATTTGCATCGGCCGCAGACCGGCCGGATAGTATCGTGGCATATTACTATGGACTGCCGGCTTGCGCGGGCGATTCAACAAAATGGGGGCAGTGCGGCCAAAACTGCCCAGGCTTCATCAAAGCCATTGCGTCGTCCAGCGTAAGTGCCTCGATGGCGAGGAGCGAGGTCAACAGTGGCGACGTTGACCGGACGACCTCGCTGATCTCCGTGCGGAACACCGTCATCAGGGCCGCCTCGCGCTCTTTCTCGATCTGGGCGGCGCCCGCACGGGCTTGGCGGCGTGCCTTTCGCACGCGGCGGCGATCCTCCTCGGTCGGTCCGTCGGAAACGGACGTCTGTTCGGGGAAGGCCGATAGGCTGGCAGAAGGTTTGACTGTTCTGAGCATCACTTCGATTGCCGATGGGCAGCAGCTGCCAATGACGGCATGCCGCCTGAACGTGCGCCGGCGCCTTGCGCTCGCATAGGTCGAGCCGCTTCCCCGAACGGCGTACCTGCTTGGCCAAGCTCGGCGACATCAGTCCGCGCCGTACACCGAGCGCAGACGGGCGCGGTCGCGTGCGACGTTCGCGCGAGCAAATGCCTTCACGAATTCGACGATTGCAGGGTCGGGATCGCTTGCAGGACCGGGCAGACTCACCCCAACGAACCCCACGCCGTTCTTGGCGGTGGATGGGTCTGCTGCGCGACCTTGATCCGTTGAAACTTTCATCCGTCAGCTTCTGACGGGATGGGTGCCATTCTAGCGATGTAAGTCCGACGCGACTGCAGGCGGGGGCTTCGACGACCGCAACGAGAGCTGTGAAGAAGAGACGGAAAGGGCTCTGGAGAAGTGATCCAGCTTGGGCTGGGGAAAAATTGAAGGCGCTCAAGATGATCATGATCTTCGTTCTGCTCGTCGGCTCGCTGGCGATCCTCAAGGCGCCGCTGCTGCTCGTCGATATCGCCGCGACCGTGATCGGCATGGTCATCGTTTGGCGCTGTCGCGTGCTGGGGAGTGAGCTAATCGCGCAGCGCGGCGCCACCCCGGCGTTCACCTCGTTCGACGCCCGGCCCACCCGCCGTCAGCGACGATTGATGGCGCGCTCGCTCGCCTGGTCGCTGCGACGAACCGAGATGGCGAGCCTTCTGCCGCTGGCCGATGCTCGTGCCGAGAGACTCGTGGTGGCGTGGGCCGCGCGCGCGGCCGAACAAGCGTGAGGCCGGACATCGTCACCCATCGACCTTCTCGGCCGGACGGTGGTCCTCGTTGAGCATATGGTTGCCATCGACCGCGAACGTCGCGTGGTACTCGCCTTCGAGGTCGAGGTAGAACCCGCGCAAGCGCTTCCAGCGCATCACCGCGAGTGCTGCGGCGAGCGCGTTCATGTCCGAAATCTGGATGTTGCTGCGATAAATCTCCGCGCCGCTCGTCTCGATCGGGATGCGTCCACGGGCGGTCGTGTGGCCGCGCACCGAAGGCGTGCTCGTGGTGACGCGCACCATCCCCATCAACTGGTCGTCGACGAGGGTGAGCCCGATGCCGGTGTCGATGAACGGGATGTCGCGCGACTGCAGCGCCGGGACGATCTCGGCGCGGGCCTCGACGCTGTCGACGCAGAGGAACGCGAAGTCGACCTCATCGAGCAACTTGAAATTGTCCGCGCCGAGGTGCGCCGCGTGCGCCTCGATGCACGCGTGCATCCGTCCATAGATGCGCGCGAAGTAATCGACCTTGAACATGCCGGCGTTGACTTCGGCCTGCGATGCGGCGCCGGGCGCGCGAAACGCATTGTGCTGCTCCATCACATCGCCATCGATGAGGAGGATGCGCTCGACAGGCGTCTTGGCGACGAGGTCGAGGATGTACGAGCCGTTGCCGCCACAGCCGATGATGGCGATCGTGCCGCCGGCGAGACGCGCCGACACCGCGTCGATCCCGGCGCGCGGGGTCGCGGTATCGGTGTAAACGAACGGGGATGCCGACATGGTTGCGCCTCTCAGCTCAAAACGGTGACGTTGGCGTTTATCAGCATGCCATCGGCCACGGGAACCACGTCGCCGGGAGAGAGCGAACCGGCGGGCCGCACCGTCGCCCCGCGGCGGTAGGTGACCGTCGCCGTCGACCAGGGCCGGTCGAGATCGGGATAGGCGAGCGCCAGGATCTGCTCGAACGTCGCGAGGCCACCGCGTAAGCCGAGCCAGCGCCCGTTGACGCAGACGAGCGTACGGCCGGCATCGAGGTTGGCGGGGCGCGCGCTGCTGCGTTCGTGCTCGCCGACCAGATAATAGGGCGCGCGATGGGCGGCGGGCGTCGCCGCGGGCGGATCGACGTCGTGCTGGAGCAGTGCGGCCGGCACCGCAGCGCCGTCGCCGAGGGTCTTGGTTGTGAGCGTCGTCATCATCAGTCTCCTTCTCAGTAGGGATCGAGGTCGGCGGTGGCGTGCCGCTCGGTGGCGAAGTCGTATTGCGCCTGGATCACGGCGCTGCGCAGATCCGCATAGGCCTTCGCGGGGGTAGTGAGCCCGCGCCAGTCGATGCGATCGACGATGTCGTGCCAGACGACCGCGGGGTCGTTGCGGGCAAGACCCAGATCGGCGAGCACCTCGATCAGGAGCGAAAGCGCGATCGTGGTGTCAGGCACGACATTCTTCTGCCGCATGGGGACAACCCGCAGGCGGTCGGCCAGCGGCAAGGGGAGGTTGGACGGGTCCGAGCACTGGATGAACCAGCTTACCTCGCCCAAGTCGACGCTGGTCGCGATCCTGTCTTCGCGCCACGCTCGCCCGAGCATCGGGTCGACCATCGCGACCAGTGCCATTGCCGCGTCGGCATTGTGCTCGGCACCGGCCACCGTGACGACCGGATTGGCGCACCGCGTCGCGGCCATCGCGGTGACGACCGGCGACACCCACAGGGCTTCGTTGATCCCGCCCGATGCCGATACATTCATCGCGATGACGGGATCGGACAGGTTTAGGATCACATGCGTCACGGCCGCGGCAGATGCGAGCATCCGTGCAGCGTGCGTCCGCCCGCAGCCGGCACGTCCAACCAATGCCGTCGCGGGCATCTTGAACCACGGTCGCTCCGCCGCGAGAAGGTCGTCACAGGCGTCGGCGACCGCATCGACGAAATCGCGTTGCCAGCCATGCCCGAGGTCGAACGCGATGCCGCCAGGGCCAAGGCGATCACCGCCCATCAGCGCGAACGGCTCCCCAAGCCCGAGCGGGGGTGTGGACGCGGCCATCGAGTGGCCGACGATCATCGCCGGGGTCGCGGGCTGGAATGGAGCGGGGAGCGTGTTCACTCGCCCCTCCACATGCGCAGCGGCCTTAGGCCGCCTGCAACGCGACCCTCCTTCTTCAGCCGCGCCTCGGTCTCGAACATCTCGTCGACCAGCCGCTTCTCCAGGGCATGGTCGCCGTTCGCCGCGGCATAGGCCAAATATTCGCGGAAAAGTGGCTTCTGCCAACGTAGCCAGTCGCACATCCGGTCGCGCTCGCTGCGGCCATCGAACTGCCGCGCTTCGATCTGCTCGCCGCCGGCACGGTCGACCGCCGCCAGCGCTGGACGCTCCATGCCGACGATCAGGCGATAACCGTCGAATTCAGTCCCAAGCTGATCTGCAACGACCTGTTGCTGCTGCGCGATGCGGCGGTCAGCGAGCTCGGCATCGCCAGCCTGCCCGCGTTCCTGTGCAAGCACGATCTCGCCGCTGGGCGTTTGCTCGAGGTCCTGCCCGGCTGGCAGACTCCCGAGCTCAATTTTTTTGCGCTATTCGCGGAGCCGCGCGAAATGCCCGTGCGCGTCCGCTCGCTGGTCGATTTCCTCGTCGAGAATTTGCGTTCCAATCTCAGTTGGGAGATTCACGGACGTTGCGCCCAGCGGAACAATGCGTCCCGCAATTCGCGGCTTGGCGGCGCGCGCCGGCCGCGTCAGCCTTGCGTCCGACCCGGCAAAGGCCGGCGGGGAGGATCTGATCGCCGACATTGCTGCATCGACCAGCCGTGCTGCCAGCCGCCCTGTACGCGACGATCTGCGCACGCTGTTCGACACCGCCGTGCACGCGGTCTCGGCCGAGGTCGCGATGCCGCGGACATTGCCGATTTCGGCGCACGGCCGCACCGTTGTCATTGCTGTGGGCAAGGCCGCAGCGGCGATGATGCGCGTCGCGCAGGCACGCGCCGCTAGACCGCTCGAAGGCCTCATCGTCACGCGCTACGGCCATTTGCCGCCGCAGGGCACCGCTGGGCCGGGCGTCGAGGTGATCGAGGCCGGACACCCCTACCCCGACGAACGCAGCGTTACCGCCGCTGCGCAGGTGCTTGACATGGCGCGCGGCCTCGACGCGGGCGATCGGCTGTTGCTGCTGCTGTCGGGCGGCGGCTCTGCGCTTCTCGCCGCGCCCGCACCCGGCCTGACGCTCGACGACAAACAGGGCGTTACCCGCGCCTTGCTGCAATCGGGCGCGACGATCGCCGAAATCAACTGCGTGCGAAAGCACCTCTCGGCAATCAAGGGCGGTCGCCTCGCGGTCGCCGCCGGCCCGGCGCAAGTCACTACCTGGATCATCAGCGACGTGCCCGGCGACGATCCGTCCTACGTCTCCTCCGGGCCGACGGTGGCGGACACCACCAGCCTCGCCGAAGCGCGTGAAATCATCGCTGAGTACGGCGTCCAGGTCTCCCCTCAAGTTGCCGCCGCCCTCGCCAATCCAGCCAACGAAACGCCCGAGGCCGACACGCTCGGCCTCGCCGGTGTCGAAACGCGCGTCATCGCCCGCGCGCGCGACGGGCTTGTCGCCGCCGGGGCCAAAGCCGCGGAACTTGGCTATCAGGTCATGGATCTGGGCGACCAACTCCAGGCCGAAGCGCGTCACCTCGGCGCCAGCCATGCCGCGCTCGCTCGCCGCCTTGCTAAGGACGGTAGGCCCCGCGCCATCCTTTCGGGCGGCGAAACCACCGTCACGGTCACCAACAAATCGGGCCGCGGCGGGCGCAATCTCGAATATCTGCTTGGCCTGGCCATTGCTCTTGACGGGGCGCCGGGCATCTCCGCCCTCGCATGCGACACTGATGGCATCGACGGCACTGAGGACGCGGCAGGCGCTATCGTTACGCCCGACACGATTGCCCGCGCCAAAGCCGCCGGTCTCGATCCGCAACGCCATCTCGACCGCAACGACGCCTATCTCTTTTTCGAAGAGCTTGACGATCTCGTCGTTACCGGCCCGACGCTGACCAACGTCAACGATTTCCGCGCCATCCTGATCGGATCCGATGAATGAACGATGCGCTATTCGACAGATTTTATGGTTGCCTGATTGGTGGCGCAATCGGCGATGCGATGGGCGCCCCGACCGAGGATTGGCATTACACCGACATTCGTGACAAATTCGGCCCGATCGACTCGTTTCATCCCCAGCCTGCGCGCAAGCGGGACGGCAAGCCGGGCCAGATCACCGACGACACCACGCTGCGCCACTATATGTGCCTCGCGATCATTAGGAAGGGCGGCCGCATTACGCCCGACGACTATGCGCAGGTCTGGCTTAGCGACCTTAATCCTGATCGCTTGTTCGTTACCGAACGCATCGTCCTGCACAAGCTGCAATTGGGCATGAGCCCGTGGGACAGCGGCCGCGGGCAGCCGCTCGCCGACGCCGCGATCATGGCGGTTGCCCCCATCGGCCTGATCAACGCGGGGAATCCGGCGCAAGCCCAACAGGACGGCTTTCTCATCTCCAGCGTGCATCAGGACGGGATCGAACGCGACGCTGCCGCCTGCATCGCAGCCGCATTCGCCGCCGCCTTCGAACCCGGCGCCACCGCTACTTCGATGCTGGATCGCGCCGCCGAACACGGCAATTTCGACACCCGTCGTCTGATCCAAATCGGCCGCGAACTCGCGGCGACGACCGGCAGCGTCGACCGGTTCATCGAGCAATTTTATCTGCGCTATCTCGACCGCTCCTTCCCCCGGCCCGCCGATCACAAGTGGGACGCCGAACGCTCGGTCAGCCCGACCAGCCGGGAGGTTTTGCCAATCGTCGCCGGCCTGTTCGAATTGTGTGGCGGCGAACCCAACGATTGCATTACGGCGGGCGCAAGCGTCGGGCGCGATGCCGACACAATCTGTACCGTGCTCGGCGGCCTGGGCGGCGCGCTGCACGGCGCGGGCGCCATCCGGCCGGATTGGATCGAGGCCAGCGAGGAGGCGAACGTAGGTTTCTTCGACGAAGTGGAGCCAGGCGAAACCTTCCGCTCGACTGCGATGAAGCTGGTCGGCGCGCTCGAAGCGGAGCGAATCCAGGTCCGAGCGCGACTGACCCGCCTCGATACGTTGGTGGCGGCATGACTGACCGCGCGATCAGTGGCCGCTACCCCTGGTTGCTCATCGGCCTGCTCTGGGTTGTTGCTTTCCTCAACGCTGCGGACCGCAACATTCTTCTCGCTGTCCTTCCCGACCTCAAGGCCGAGTTCGGTCTGACCAACAACCAACTCGCCTTGCTCGGCTCGGTGTTTTTCTGGATCTATGCTGTCGGCGCGTTTCTCGCGGGGCGGCTGGGTGACAGTGTGCGCCGCAGCCGCGTGATCATCCTCGGCCTCATTTTTTGGAGCATTGCCACCGGGGCCTCGAGCCTCGCCAATGGTTTCGCCCTCCTCCTCGCCATGCGTGGCATCGTCGCGGTGGGGGAGAGCGCCTATTACCCCACCGCCACCGCGCTGATCGGAGACTGGCACAAGCCGACGATGCGTAGCCGCGCGCTGTCGCTGCACCAGACCGCAGTGTTCGCGGGCGCCGGTCTGGGCGCGGTCGCCACCGGCTACGTCGCCGACGCGCTTAGCTGGCACGCGCCGTTCGTAATCTTCGGCGGTATCGGCTTGATCCACGCCATCGTGTTGTGGTCGATGCTCAAGGACGCGCCGATCAAGCACACCGCCGCCGAAGCCGGCAAGCCTGCCGAACCCATCGGTATCGTCCTCGGCATCCCGCCGGCGTTGATGCTCTGCGTCGTCTTCGCGCTGGCCACCGGCGCGTCCACCGGTGTCACCTTCTGGGCCCCCTATTTCGTTAAGGAACAGCTGGGCTTGAACTTGGCCAATTCGGCTTGGGTCGGCTCCGCGACGATCAACATCGCGGGGTTCCTGTCGGTGCCGCTCGGGGGCCTGCTGGCCGATACCCTCGCCAAGCGCAGCCCGATCGGCCGCTTCACTACCCTCGCCATCGGCCTCGGCCTGGCCGGCATCCTCCTGTTGCCGCTGCTCGGCGCCAAGACCGCCACCGAAATCGGCGTGGTCCTCGTCGCGACCAGTGTCGCCAAGGGGCTGTTCGACGGATGCATTTACGCCGCGATGCAGGATGTCGTCCCACCGCACGCGCGGGCTACCGCGGTCGGCATGATGACTATGATTGGCTTTTTCGGCGCGGGCATTACGCCGCTGATGGTTTCAGCGATCGCCGATGCCGCGGGCATGGGCGCCGGCATCGCCGCGATGGCGGCGCTTTACTTCATCGCCGTGGCCGTTCTGTTCCTCGGTCGCCCCTCCAGCCGCAAGGCGGTGCTTGCCAATGCGGTCCCGGTATGAAGGCACTCATCCTCAATGGGCCGTGCAATCTCGCCTTCGAGGACACGCCCGACGCGCCGCTCGCGCCGGCCGAAGTGCGCGTTCGCACGCTCTATTCGGGCATCAGCGCCGGCACTGAACTGACCCAATATCGCGGCACCAGCCCGTTTATGAACCGCCAGTGGGACGAGGCCCGCCGCTTGTTCGTTCCCGGCGGGGCAAGTTGGTCCTACCCCATCCGCAACCTGGGCTATGAGGAAGCGGGCGAGATCGTCGAACTCGGCAGCGCCGTTACCGGCCTGCGCGTCGGCCAGCGCATATACGGCGCGTGGCACCATCGCTCGCACCATATCGCTGACCAGGATTGGGCGCGCGACCGCCTGATGCCCGAGGGGCTGGACCCCCGCGCCGGCATCTTCAGCCATATCGGCGCGGTCGCGCTCAACGGTGTCCACGACGCGCGTATCCGCATCGGCGATGTCGTCGCGGTGTTTGGTCTCGGCGTGCCCGGGCAGATCGTCGCCCAAGCCGCACGTGCCTCCGGCGCAACGGTGATCACGGTCGATCCCGATGCCCAAAGACGCGGATTGGCGCTCAAATTTGGGGCAAAGCACGCTATTCCACCCGAAAACGCCGCCGAAACTATCAAGGAATTGACCCAAAACCGCGGTGCCGACGCCTGTATCGAGGTTTCCGGGGCCGCCCCTGCTCTGTCCGAAGCTATCCGCGCCGTCGCCTATTCCTCCCGCGTGGTGGCGATGGGCTTCTTTCAGGGCGAGCTGTCCGGCATCCGTCTAGGCGATGAATTCCATCACAACCGTGTCGAACTCGTGTGTTCGCAAATCTCCGGTACCGCCCCCGAAGCGCAGCACCGCTGGTCCAAGCCGCGCCTGTGGCGCACCGCGATCGAGCTGCAGGCGGCGGGGGTCCTCGATCTCATCCCGCTGATCACTGACCCCGTCCCCTTCGCCGAAGCGCCCACTCTCTTCGCACGCCTCGACAGAGGCGCGCTGGGCGTGATGCAGTCAGTCCTAGAGTTCTAGATGCGCGTTGGCATTCTGGGTTGCGGCGGGATCGCCGTCAGGCACGTCAACGCAGCCAAGGCAGCCGGCCTAGAGGTCGTTGCCGCCTGCAGCCGCGATATGGCCAAAGCGCAAGCTTTCACCGCCGTCAGCGGCGGCCAGCCATTCGACGATATCGAGCGCATGATCGACGCAGGGCTCGACCTGCTCGTCATCACCACCCCGCCCTTCGCCCGTCATGGGGAGGCCGAACATGCCGCTACGCGCGGAGTGAACCTGCTCGTCGAAAAACCCATCGCGCTTGATTACGATGCCGCCACGCGAATGGCCGATGCAGTCGACGCCGCGGGCGTCACCGCCGCGATCGGCTTCATGTACCGCCACGGCGCGGCAGTGCGAGACTGGAAGGCGCGCGACACCGGCCCGGTCGGGCTTTACGCTGGCGCGTATCACTGCAACGCGCTTCACGCCGACTGGTGGCGCGATGAGGCGCAATCGGGCGGCCAGATCCTCGAACAGGTGATCCACCAAATCGACCTGATCCGTCATCTGATGGGCGAACCCGCCACGGTCTATGCCCGTCGCGCCAACCTGTTTCATCGCGCCGCGCCCGGTTATTCGGTGGAGGACGTTTCGGCGATCGTGTTTGGCTGGGAGGACGGTCGCATCGCCACGCTTAACGCCTCAAACTTCGCCACGCCCGGCATCTGGCACAAGGAGTGGAACGTCTTCGCCGAGAAGCTCACTGGTCGCTTTACCGACTGGAACGAAGCGGTGTTCACCCCCACTATCACGGGCGCGGCACCCGAGCCGATCGTGAGTCCCGCCGACCCCTTCGTCACGCAGATGGAAGACATCGCCGCCGCGATCCGCGACAAACGACAACCGCTGATCCCGCTGTGCGAGGGTGCGACCACGCTCAAACTTGCACTCGCCGCGCGGCGATCGGCAGACGAACGCGGTGAGATCAATGTACGCTGAGCGCGGCTTGAAGGTCGATATCCTCGCCCCACTGATCAACGGCGAAGTGCCGCGGCATCGCACGGTCGATGGCGGTTGGGAATTGGAGGGTGGGGGGCGCGTCCTGCTCGACGTCCAGCCCGGCCGCTACACCGTTCGCATCGAAGGCGCCGACCACTCGCTCGACAGTTTGGGTCTGCGTCTCAATTACGCGGGTGCAAGGCTCTATCTCCGCAACGGCTATCACAGCTGGGACGGCAGCTTTTTCGTCGCACCCGGGACAGCCGCCGGCGACGGTCCGCCCGGCAAGGCGCCGACACTCGGTTTTGCGATGACCGCGCTGTTGCCCGAGCAACGCGAAGGGGCTCTTATCCTCGGCTTCGAGCGCCACGACCGCTTCCAGACGCGCTTCCGCTACGCCGACGACACGATCGATATCGAAACCCTGCTCGACCGCACCGGCGCGACCGAGGGGGAAACGCTCCTGGTGTTCGATGGGGACGAAGTCGAGCCGGCACTGCGCCGCTGGTCGAGGGCCGTCGCCGCCGCCTCCCCGCTAGCGCCGCACGTGCCGGAGAAACGCATCACCGGCTGGTGCTCATGGTACAATCTCTACGCCGCAATCGACGAGGCCGCGATCCTCGATCACCTCGTCGCCGCGCGCGATTTCCGCGACACGAATCAAGTCCCGCTCGACGTGTTCCTGATCGACGACGGCTTCACCCCCGAAATGGGCGATTGGCTCGACGTCAAACCGCAATTCCCGCGCGGAATGAAGCCGCTCCTCGCCACTGTTGCCGCCGCGGGTTTCCGCCCCGGACTGTGGATTGCGCCGTTTATGGTCGGGAACCGCTCCAAGCTAGCACAGGCGCATCCCGACTGGCTGGTCAAAGATGCCACCACGGGCGACCCCCTCGTGCAGATGCGCTTCTACGGCGAATTCCGCTGGCACAAGCGCAGCGAGGAATATCACATCCTCGACATTACGCATCCGGACGCCGAGGCGTATATTCGCCACGTTTTCCGTACCTGGGTGCGGGATTGGGGGGTGCGCTATTTCAAGACCGATTTCATGCTCTTCGGCAGCGAGCATGGCCCCGACACAGCATGTTGGCACACGCCGGAGTTGAGCCGCGTCGCCATCTGGCGGCGCATGGCTGCGTTGATCCGTGAAGAGATCGGCGCGGATTCGCTATGGCTCGGCTGCGGCTGTCCACTCTGGGCCTCGGTCGGTTATGTCGATGCGATGCGCATAGGTCGCGATATCGGCATTAGCTGGCACGGAGAATATTCGGCCGAAAGCCTGCTTCGCGACCAAGTCACCCGCAACCACGCTGCAGATGTGCTGTGGCAAGCCGATCCCGACTGCATCCTACTCCGTGACCGCTATCACGAGTTGAGCGACGAGCAGGTCAATTCGCTCGCCCAATTTGCAGCCAACGCGGGTGGCGTACTGATGACCAGCGACCATCTCGGCCAGTTGAGCGCGGCGCGGCAAAAGCTCTTTGCCGAGGCGCTGCGCGACGACGTCACCGGCTGCGAATATCCCCGCCTCGGCAATGCCAAGGCGCTGATCGAACAGTGCGTCCGCAGGGCCGACGGCAGCGCACAATCCTTCGCGTTTAACCCGACCGGCAGGAACGGCACCGTCCCACCCTACGGCTACCGTTCGGCATGACCGACGAAGCGATGGAAAGTGATGAGATGCGGCAACCGCTCTCCGCGTGCGACAGCGTGCGCCTCCGCTCACCTGCGCTCAAGGCGCGGTAACAGCTCTCGCCCCCGACAAGGCTCAGCAGGTTCGCGATAGCGGCCGAAGTTCTTGCAACCCCGCCCGCCAGGAGCCAAACGGTCACGCCGGAAACGGCTCCCCCGCGCTTACCTGCTGGTCTAATTTCATTTTCTCGCCGGCACGCCACCGCTCGACGCGATGTGCCACGCGATAGCGAATTGGCCCGCCGTCCGCCGTCGCCGCACGCGTCACCGGGCGGGGGACGCAAACAAACTCGGTCTCGATCACCTCACTTCCCGCCGTCACGACGGCGTAGCCATGCCCGCCCATGTCGCAGAATTCGAGGTGCGGAGCATTGTCGGGGTTGCGCAGCGCGAGCGCCGCCGCACGGTTGCCCGTCTTTGCGTATTCGAGCGCGGTGCGGACGCCGTGACGCAGAAGCAGGTTCACGGTCGGCTCGTGTGTGCCGTCCGGCCGCTCGGCCGTGAACAAACCACGTAGCCGGTGTCCCTTCAGCCCATACTCAAGCGCCTCCGCCAGCCCGGGCGCAGATAGTGAGCCGGTGATAAAGGCGACTCCGACCGGATCGAAGGGCGCTGGCGGCAGCGTCGGCGCGGCGTAACCAGCCCAGAAGCTGTGCCGGTCGCCTGACACCGTCACAAAGCCTTCGATGCGACGCTCACGTAGAAACCCGTCAAGCTCAGCGCGCTCGCGGTACATCGCGCCTAGGTCGCCGCCGCCAAAGCAAGCGTAGCCGCCGCCAGGCCACGCCCGCGTCACCCCTGCCGGCAGGTTTTGCGGATCGGCACGCCAGTCAAGGGTGCCGTTGGATGCGGCCCAGATCTTCCACGTCGCGGTCGAGGCAGCCATCCGCTCTTTCCACCAAGCCTTCTGCGTCTCGCCGAGAAGGGTGACCGGCGCCTCTTCGCGACGAAAGTTCGGAACCACTTTGCCGTCGAAGGCGATCGTCGACGGTGCGTTGCCACCGGCGTAGGCGCTCCCGCCGTCGAGCACCTCCATCACCTCCTGCGGAAAGAGGTTGGGGAAGTCGGCCAGGTTGAAGGGGGCAGCCTCGGGACGGCCGCTCGGATCGTCGCATGTATAGCTGTGGTGATCAGTGATAATCAGCTCCACGTTGGCCCCGTAGCGGAACCCGCGGTAGGCCGTCATGCTGGCCAGCGCCGCGAGGTTGTTTGGTTCGTCGCCTAGGCCCGCGGAGTCGAATCGTTCGATCGGCACGTTCGTTACCGCCGGTGGGTCGAACCGGTCGAGGCCTGGCCCGGACATCTTTGCGACGCGCGAGGGAATGTACTCCCACCAAGCCTGGTTTGCTGCAACGCGCAGCTGTTGCGCGGGCTCTACCGTGCCGCCGTACTTTATGAAGCTCTGCCAGCCCTGCCACGAGAACTCGTGATTGTCCCCGATGCACACAAACGGAAAGCGCGCGCGGGCGTCCTGGATGTCGGGATCAGCGACGTAAGCGCGATAAATGTGGCGATAGCCCTCGACGTCGGTGGGTACGTGGAAGTTGCCAACCTTGCGCGCGTTCGGCACCCGCCCGAGGTTGTTCACGGTGCGGCCGTAGCGTTGCGGCACCTCATCGGGATATTCGACGACCTCGTAAATGAAATCACCCAGATGGAGCACGAACCCGAGCTGTTGCGCGTCGGCAGCGCGCTCGTCCTCCCAGATCATTCGGCGGAAGGCGTTCTGGTAACCCTCGTTGACGCTCTGGCAAGACACGAACGCGAACCGCACCGTGCCATTGTTACCCTCGCGCGGCGCCGTGATCGTGCGACCGACGCGACTGCCGTTCCCGTCCGCGTCGGTGAAGCGGTACCAGTAGGCCGTGCTTGGCTTGAGTCCGGCGGCGAGCACGCGACAGGTCCAGTCGGACGCCGCGAGCGCCGGCGCGCGGACTGTCGCGACAACCTGCCGGAATTCCGGGTCACGCGCGACCTCCACCATTAGGGCGGCGTCGCCGCCGCCGGGAAGAGGCCGTCTGGTCCAGAGCACGACGCTGGTCGGTTCGGGATCGCCCGAAGCGACGCCCTCCGGGTAGAGGTCGCGTCGCTCGGCCCACCGCTGTCGAGAGGCCCGGGCGGGGCCGCTCCAGGCCAGCGTCGCCCCTATTGCAGCCGCTCCTGCGATAAAGGCGCGGCGGTCAACCGGCCCGCTCACGAAGCCACCGGCGTGACTTGGACGTAGACGACCACCCAGCGCCCGCAGCGACGGACGAAGGTGTCGGCGAAGCGGAAATGCTCGCGGAAGGGCTTTCCAGCGGCCGTCCCGCTAATAACGCCGTCCGCGGAGATAAGCGCGGCGTCGCGCCCGAGCGAGATGACGCGCCGGTCGCTTATGACGAAGGGATTGAGACGCTGAGAGCTGTCGGTAAAGTTTGCAATGAACGCGCGACGGTCTGCCGGCCGGCCGGAACCGCGGATGTAAACGAGGTCCCGAGCCAGGAAGCGCTCCAGTAGAGACACATTGCCATGGAACTGCGCATCGTCGAAGGCTTGTGATGCCGCATCTATGTCCACCGCCACATCCTGACTCTTCCGACAGACTTCCTGGGACGCATGCGCGGGAGCTTGTAGCCCAACCAGAGTGATGACGGCGGCGACCCCGACAATAAAGGCGCGCAGGCCGACCTGTTCGTGATCTGCGGTCACGATGACGAGCTTGAACGCTGGGAGTAGATCGCACGCCAGGCTCCGCCCTCGTAAACGAAGTCGTCCTTCAGCGGCGCGATAAACGCCGAAATCGGCGTCAACTTGCATCTCCGAGCGTGACGAAGTCTCCGTCGATAGCTGGTGATGCTGCCGCTACGGTCGGCAGGGCTGGATCGAAGAAAAACCGCTCCTCGGCGATCCGGTCGCCCCGCCACCGCTGAAGCGCGACCTCCTCCATCCTCCGGGTGGTACCCGCCGGGTCGATAATATCGAAAGTCCAATGGATCGCGACATCGTCACCATCGTGCAAAACACGAGTGGGCGGATGCGATCGGATGTCAAATGCGCTTAGCATTCGCTTCTCGATCGCGATCAGCGTCGATAAGCCCCGCCTGTCGGGACCGTTGTTCTCGCGCGTAATTGCGTCCTCGTGGTAGTAATCGCGTAGGGCGTCCACGAATTGGCCCGTGACGACTGTATCTACAAATGAATTCAGCCTCTCACGCGTCGGCATCGGACATTCCTTTCCAAACGTCATTACGCAGTCGCGAGCGTTCGTCGGTGCGATCAGGAGCGTTGTCGACCCAAAAAGGCGAATTCGCTTCTGCCAAACAGTTTGAGATGGCTTCCTAATCTAACATTGTATGTATCCAGTTGCATCGCAGCTCGAAGAGCCTTTTGAACGGCACCGTGAAGGTAGCCGCTCGCCACCGCTCAGCTGTTACCGTCGGAGTCTGCGATTGCGCGAATTTCAATGATGCTGGGCCCCTGCATCGGATTTGGGCAGCGCTTAACCCAGGCTATGGCGTCGTCCATGTCCTTGACATCCCAAAGCCAAAACCCCGCGACCAGTTCGCTAGGGTTGGCGAAAGGGCCATCGCTGACGGTGCGATCAGAGCCATCGAACAAGACCCGTTTGCCCGATGCTGAGCTCTTCAGCCCTTCGGCCATTACCAAAATGCCAGCATCACGCAGCTCATCGTTGAACCTGTCCATCGCCGCCATCATCTTGCTCGTTTCCGGCTCCGGAAAAATACCACTCTCACTTTCAAGCGTTGCCTTTACGAATACTATTACACGCATTGCTACTCTCCGGATGTTGGCCTTGTTGTCCGTGGAGTCCGACCAAGTTGCTCGAACGGACTCTTTCCATCTGAACGGTTACCTTGGAACCACAGCGTTCGGGTCTGGATCGTTATTTAGCGCGTTGAGCGTCCCGGGCATCACGATCCGAGACGTCTCATCAAATGCGCGCGCCTCGATCACGCGCCATTCGCGCACGGTATGGCAAACGCGCCGTTTCTGCACCAAGCTGCCGATAACGTCCTCCTGGACGCAGCGGACAGCCGCCCCAGGATCGCCCGCCGCGGGTGCGATGCTAGTTAAAGCTAAAACAAATGAAATCATGCGTCACTCCAAATAGATTGCGGCCGAATGGCGAGAATCTGAAGATTGTGCATTTCTTAAATCGTGATCGGCGCCACCAACATTCCAAAATCGCGCCAGAAAATGACGCAACAATCGGGTTATGACTGCAGCCAAAGTCCCCGGCACTAGGGTGGCGAGCCCAAAACCCTTCATGCTCACAGCAGCCGCATATCAGTGACGCGCAATACTATCGCCCGCATAGCGCATCATCGCAGACGCGCCACTGATCGACAGCGCAATGAATAGCATGACCCATTCTGCATGAACCGTCGGTGCTGCAACCACACGAGGGAGGTGAAGCAAAACAACAAATGATCCGCACATGGCGGCAAGCAAGGTCGCCGCAAGTCTTGCCTTAATCCCAGAAACTAGAGCTAGCCCGGCCAGCACATGGCCCGCGCCGGTGGCGTAGGCCCATGCCAGCGGTGCCGGCAGCCAACCAGGCACCATCGCGGCAGTAAACGACGGATAGACGAAGTGGCTCAAACCGAAGATCAGCGCACAACCGCCAACAAACATTCTCGTGTAACTTGCCAGCCGATCTCGGCTTGTGAACGTAGCGACGATCATTATAGCGCCTGCGGCGATCACGCCGATTTCCGCGAGCCCGAGCCAAGCAACAAGGCTGGAGGGCTCGCGCACAACCCGCGGGAGCATCAAGACAACCCACCAACCGACGTCAAATGTCGCCGCAACAGCCGCTGCAACGAGCGTAAGACGAGGGACGAGAAGGACGAGACCCGTGGTACACATCCCCACACCGATTATCACCGCTACGGCTGCCCGCATTGGAAAAATTGCTGGCACAGGCTGCCATTGCAGGGCGAAGTCCCTGAACATAATGCCGGTCAGTCCCAAGCCAATCGCACCAAGGGCATAAATCCAAACCTCGGGCGAATTATTAGGTCGCTCGGCCTCACCCGGCAAAGCTTCTGAAGCTACTCCGCTCAAATCGAAATCCTCATTGATCGATCAGCAACGGGACGGCACGGCGTTAGCCGCGGGCCGCCTCTAGCCGCGCTTAACGGACGTGCCTTCCAAGATGCCGGCTTCGCATGAAGGGAGCCTCGGAATACATCACGTATGTACGAAGGCGTTTTCTTAAATGTTGCTAAAAACACTGAAGAGTAATGGCTATGACTCGAGAAACCAACATTTAGTGCGAGGGCCGTCAGATCATCGCAGTCACGAATATGGTTTAGCGATGCTGCAAGGCGCAACCGCCTCATATACTTATACAGCGGCTCGCCCTCGCACTTCGTGAATACTTGACTAAGGTAAATGGCGTTCAGGCCAACGGCGTCTGCAACTTCTTGCAGTGTAATCTTCCTGCCGCTGTTCCAATGTAGGAATTCCTTGGTCCGCGAAATCACACGCCGATTAGCAGAAGTGTCACTGCGCACAGGACCGACCGCTGCAACGGCCGCCTGCAGGATCTGCAGGACTGCGTCATCGATTTCTAATGGAGTTGCGCCTGCGAGTGCATCGAAGACAGCGGCGCGGCTCATCAACTGAACGCTTGGACTGGCCGGCCATGCTGCGCTCTTTCCAAGGATCTGCCGTCCACGATGGATTCGGTCCGCTTTGACCAGCGCTTCCACAGTTTCGGCACTTGGAGTGATCGCTATCGAAACATCCCCTGACACAGGGTGCGAGGTTGCATAGCTTTCGCGGCCCGCGAAAAACAACACGCGATTGGCATCGGCAAATATCTGTTCGGTTGGCCGATGCCATATGTATGAGCCGGTCAACGGGACGACAAAATGAGCCGGCTCGATATAGCCGGTCGGGCTGAGCTCCCGATCGGCGCGGGCGCAGCGTGCCAGCGCCAATTCCGCAACTGAGCCTTTGTTGAGTGTGATCAAATCGCTGTCGACCGACGGTAGCGCGAGCGAAATATTTGCGCCGGACAAGAGATCTTTATCTGCCCCCGATGCGCCGCGATCGGCCGGTAAATGCGACTGTTTGTTCATAGGTGACCTACCACGCTTCCGACATAGATCTTTGAGGATGTGCTGGCTGTCAAAAAGCCAAGGCTTTACAAAATTCCTTCGATTTCTGCAGTAAATATTCCATTCTGAAAAAATTATCCTTGGTTTGCTGAAAGTCAGAAGCAGCGGTCCGGTTGTAAGTCGCCGGGATGAGCACTGTCGCGCACCAAGCCTTGAGATCTCATGCGCGAGAGCCGCATTTAATCGAAGCGGCACGCGCCCTATTCGCAAAGCACCCTATCGAACGGGTGACTTTGAACATGCTCGGTTTGGCCGCAGGGATCGAACGAACGTGGGTCCATCGGTGGGGTTCGCGTGAAGACCTGTACCGACGTGCCTCGCGGATTTGGCTGTCTGCCCTTGATGAGGCGCTCGCCTGCGACGTTCGTATTGATAATGGCGTGATACGCTATCTTGCCGATCAGGCATCGGCTCTCGTCAAGCATTTCGAGCGCGAAACGTATCGTGACCTGATGCTGGTCTTGGTGCGAGATGGCGAATCAGTTCCTTGGTTGGTCGAGGCCTATACGTTGCGCGTCGAGCGATTGGTGGCTCAAGTTGAACTGAGGATTGGGGCAGCTTCGCGGCGATTGGGCGCAAATGTTGGCGCCCCTCGCGACGCCATACGTCACTTCATTCGCGAACTCGAATTACAGTTTGCTGTTCGCTCGATGACACCTGGGGCACCAACTAACCTTCGCGACCCGTCGGCGCTTCTAAAGCGAGCATGCAGCGATCTAAACGCCACTCTTGTTGTGTTTGAAACAACCTAGCGGCTTCCTAAACTCCCAAAAGCGCCATCGTGTTGTGACTAAAACGTCACACCGTGATCTAGAAAAGCGGCGGAGGCGAGCTAAGCTTGGTATCCTGACAGCACGTATTTTTGAGAATTCATAATCAGCCCCTTCCGAGCGACATCGCTCTGCAATTTAAGGGGCCGGCTTTATGAAACTCACCCTGCGCAATGCGCTACTTGCTTCAACTATTTTCGCAGGATTGGTCCCGAGCGCCGCCTATGCGCAGACGAATGCCGAAGGTAACGCCACGGCGGCCAGCCCGACGGCCGATGCCGCCGCGACCGCCGACGAAGGCCAGACCATCGTCGTGACCGGCTCGCTGCTGTCGAACCCCAATCTGGCGCAGACGCAGCCGGTGAACGTGACGACGGCTGAGACGATCAACCTTCGTCAGAACAACGTGGCAGAAGAAGTCCTGCGCGACATTCCGGGCATCGTTCCCGACGTCGGCTCGGCCGTGAACAACGGCAACGGCGGCGCCTCGAACGTCAACCTTCGCGGCCTCGGCTCGAACCGCAACCTGGTTCTGATCGATGGCAACCGCATCGTTCCCTCCGACATTGTTGGCGTGTTCGACTTGAACAACATTCCGCTGGCGCTGGTCGAGCGCGTCGACGCGCTGACCGGTGGTGCTTCGACCACCTACGGTGCGGACGCCATCGCGGGCGTCGTCAACTTCGTGACCAAGAAGAACTTCTCGGGTCTCGAAGCGTCGATCGGTGAGCAGATCACCGAGCGCGGCGACGGCAACTATTTGCGCGCCGACGTCACCGTCGGTGCGAACTTCGACGACGGTCGCGGCAACGCGGTGTTCTCGATCGGCTATCAGGAGTCGGACCCAGTTTATCAGGGCGACCGCAACTTCTCGCGCGACTCGATCGACTCGTTCTCGGGTACGCTGGGTGGCTCGGGCACGGCAGTTCCGTCGCGCATCACCGGCACGCGTCCGCTCGTGAATGGTGTTCCGAGCACAATTCCAGAAGCAACCTTTGGCGGTTTCGACGCGCAGGGGAATCCGATCTATATCGACAACACGCCAACAAATGGCGGTCCCGGACGAGCCAATAACGGCACCGTCTTCATCAACCCGACTGCAGGCACGACTGGCGCGGGTTCGCTGTTCAACTTCAATCCGTACAATGTGTTCCAAACGCCGTTTAAACGTTACAACATGTACGGCGCGGCCAACTATCAGGTCTCGGACGCGATCGAAGTTTACACTCGCGGGCTCTTCTCGAAGAACCAGGTGTCGACGATCATCGCGCCGTCGGGTGCTTTCGGCATCGCGGCGAACATCAATCTCAATAACCCGTATCTGCCGGCTGGTTTGCGCTCGCAATTCTGCGCGTTCGACGTCAACCCGCGTCCGGACATCTACACTGCGCGTTTCACGCCGGCTGAATGCGCCGCTGCGGCGACGGCTACCGGTCCAGGCGACCCAACCTACCGTGTCGTCGGTGCAGGCGGCTTCGTTCCGTTCGACGTGAACAACGACGGTACTATTTCGGCTGGTGAAGGCTACAACCCCAACCCGCAATTTTCGCTCAGCCGTCGTGACGTAGAACTCGGGCCGCGCAAGAGTGACTTTGCCACCACGCTGTTCGACTATCGTCTCGGCTTCAAGGGCGCGATCACCAGCACGATCAACTGGGACGTCTCGGGCGGTTACGGTGAATCCGAGAACCGTCAGCGCATCACGGGCTACACGCTAAATTCGCGTTTTCGCCAGGCGCTGCTCGCGAACAACACCACAACGTGTCAGGACACGACCAACGCGTGCGTCCCCGTCAATGTGTTCGGACCGCAAGGTTCAATCACGACGGCGCAGAATACATTTTTGAACGCTGAATCCTCGACGTTCCTGAAGACCACGCTGGCTCAGGCTCGTGCTGTTATCAGCGGCGACTTTGGTGTGGCGAGCCCGTTTGCTTCGGACGCGATCAGCTTCGCGGTTGGTGGTGAATATCGCAAATACACGGGCCAGCGCCGCTCAGACGCAACGTCGAAGAGCGGTGATTTGGGCGGTGCCGGCGGCGCGACCCCGGACGTCGATGGCTCGTACGACGTGTACGAAGCGATCGGCGAAGTGGCGATCCCGCTGGTGCAGGACAAGCCGTTCTTCAACAGCCTGTCGGTTGAAGGCGGCGTACGCTACTCGCACTACACCGTCGGCACGCCGACCCAGCCGAAGTTCAACACCACGACGTGGAAGGTCGGCGGTGCGTGGGAGCCGGTTCGCGACATCAAGTTCCGCGGCAACTATTCGCATGCGGTTCGTGCGCCGAACATCGGTGAGTTATCATTGCCGCAATCGACGGGATTGGTCTCGCTCGGCACCGATCCTTGCGCCTCGCTTACTGCCGCTGGGGTGCGCACCTCGGCAGCGCCGACCGGCGCCCTCCAGGCGGTCTGTATCGCCCAGGGTGCGACGGCTGGTAACATTGGCTCCATTCAGGCGCCAACCGCTGGACAGGCCAACATTACGAGCGGCGGTAACCCGCTCCTGAAGCCTGAAAAGTCGGACAGCTACACCTTTGGTGTGGTGCTTCAGCCGAGCTTCCTGTCGGGCTTCAGCGCAACCGTCGATTACTATCACATCAAGGTGAAGGACGCGATCACGACGCCGACCACGGCTGACCTGATTCAGTCCTGCTTCGGTGGTGCGACGGCGGCCAACGGTGGTGCCGGCCTTCCGGCCGGGGCGGCTACCAACACGGCATGTACCCAAATCCGTCGTAACACGCTGACCGGCGGGCTCGATGGCGATCCGTCGATCAGCCCCGGCCTGTTTGGTGCGCTCACCAACCAGGGTCAGTTGAAGACCGACGGTATCGATGTGGCGTTGAACTATCGCACGCCGCTCGCCTTCATGGACTTCCTGTCGGAAGGCACGAAGCTGAACCTGAGCTTCACCGGGAACTACACCTTCTCGTCGAACTTCAAGGCGAACCAGAACAGCGCGACGTCGTATGATCGTGATTGCACCGGGCTCTACTCAACGAACTGCGGCGGCATTCAGCCGAAGTTCCAGTGGACCCAGCGTACCACGCTGACGTTCGGTGACGTCGACGTGTCGCTCCAGTGGCGCCACATCTCGAAGGTTAAGTATGAAGGCACCGAGAGCGATTTCATCGCTCGTGGCTTTACCTTGAAAAACCACTGCCTGTTCCCGTACCTCAACGGTCCGACGAGCACGACCTGCCCGACCAATACGGCTTTGCTGAACACGCCGGTTGGATATCAGGGCTTTACAACTGGCAAGCAGTACAACTTCAATTACATCAAGGCGTATGATTACTTTGATCTGTCGCTGCGTTTCGGCCTGACCAAGAACCTGGACGTGACCATGGTTGCCCAGAATCTGTTTGACCGCCAACCCCCGTTGATCGGAGCGAATTTTGCTGGTTCGACCGCGTTCAACAGCGGCAACACCTTCCCGTCGACCTATGACTCGCTGGGCCGCAAGTATTCGGTGGGTGCGCGCCTCAAGTTCTGATTGCGCAAATCAACTAAAAAAAGCGGGGCGGGTTTTGGGCCCGCCCCCGCTCCCCGCATCGATACTTGGGTTTCCGCCGACCGATCGTGCCGGCTAACGTGAACGTCAACATAAGTAAAATCATCGAACCCAGTTCCAGTATCAAATACTGCTTTTAACTTTACGGATCAAAGCGGATATGGCGGTTGACGGTTTGAGCTGGCGCGAAATTGCGTTCGTCGCGGCTGGCACAATAACAATCATCACCGCCTGCATCCACGGATCGCTTCTCGATCCCCTGATCATCCGGCCGATTCAACGATCAAGACCGCAGGGCATGCGAGGGTCTGCTTGGGCCCTTGTACGCCCTATCATGCACGTAAGCACGATAGACTGGTTCGTCGGCGGGCTGGCGCTTATCGCAACCGGCCTGCTCCTTGACAGCCGTGAGCGTGTTGCGGTGGGCGCACTAGTAAGCGCGCAGCTTCTCTACGCCGCAGTGTGCAACGCATGGGCAACCCGTTTCCGTCATCCTGGTTGGGTACTTATGGCGACGGCAATCATACTCGTATTGAGTACGATGATCGCGGTTTAGACCGTGCGGCCGAATTAGATGTGCCATGAGGCTCCGTTAGGTCAAGTGCGCCGTTTGTGTTCTCGGATGGACTGCAACGCTAAGTTCCATCCGGTTCATACCGATCACACTGCGCTAAAAACCGAGCAAATTTCTCATCCCCCTGCGCGATTTAATCCGCGTAGATGGACGCGCCTGAGGTCAACTTTTGCGCTGACAAACCGGGTTTTTTGATCAGTCCGGAAGCGTCCCCTCGGCCTTTTGTTAGCGCATCTGAGATTGATGCGATCAGGGTACACGCTTCCGAAACAGCACATCGAATGCCGGCTGCCACGTCTTGCCCTTATCTTTCGACAAGACGGCCGATTCACGGACGCCGTCGCCTTGGCGCCGCCAGGTGATGCGCTGCTGCACGGTGTGACCATCGACCAGATGGACATCTCCAGCGAGCTCGACGGCGCCCTTCGCGAACTCGCCATAAATCACCATGATCGAGCCGCGATTGGTCACCCAAGTCTGTTGCCACTGTTGCCGCACAGGATCGAAACTCAAAATGCTGTCGCCAATCAGACCGTCATTCTGTTCATATAGTTCGTGAATGGCGCAGCCTTGCGCAACGGGGGTGATCCGAGCGCGTGCTTCGGCCGGGCGGCCTGTCGCCTCGGCATCAAAACTATCCCAGTCGCCGATCCAGAAATCGAATTGGTGGAATTCAGCGGCGCCGCAGCGCGGATAGCCATTGGTCGCTTCGGCATGCGTAACGATCGGCAGCGAACAAAGACCAAAAGCGAACGCCCATTTTAACCGCATTAATTCCTCCGCACCACCCCGCGAGGCATTGGCCAGGTTTGCTGGCAACTCCAAAAGGCCGATAAGGTTATCGGATATTCCGATGACATAATCAGCTGACTGCGGCGACTTTGCAGTTAGTAATCACCCAATCGGTGGTTACGATTTGCGCGAACTCTTCGTGCAGATCGCTAAGCGCAGCCTGATGGACCTGTTCGGCAGGGCGGTTCTTGCCGTCCAGTGCCGCTCGGTCGAACGTGGCCGTAGCATCAGAGACCACAAGGGTCTCAAAACCGAGATTGCCCGCCATGCGCGCAGTCGTCGAAACGCAGTGATTGGTCGTCAAGCCCACAATCACCAACGCCGAGACACCGCGGGCGCGGAGGTCCGCTTCGAGCGTCGTACCGATGAAGGCGCTGTTGACGTCCTTCTTGTAGATCAGCTCCCCGTCCACCGGTTTGGCTTCTGGCTTGGCTATGTGACCTGCCTGCCCGCTGCGTAGCCGCCCGGCGGGATGCGGCGAATCGTGGTGGATGTGAATGACGGGCGCGCTCATTTCGCGCCAGATGGCGATCAAACGAGCAATATGCACTTCGGCCTGAGGATTGTTGCGCGGGCCCCAGGCAGGATCGTCGAAACCGCGCTGAACATCGATTACTAGCAGGGCGGGCATACCGCCATGTCGTTGCTGATGCACTAATTCGCCCCCTTTGCGTGCCTGATGCTTTGTCCGCGACGGGGCGAATTGGCCGATGTGGCGGCAGTGGTTATTTCATCGAACAGATTCTGCAACGGCAGCAGCCAAGGCGGCGGATGACTGGTTGTCAGGAACAAGGCGATCGGCGGCATGGGGTCCTTTGGCGTGATCTGACGCAGTGTGCCGGCACGAAGCTCTTCGCGCACCGCATAGCTTGCCACAACTCCCACGGCGTCGCCGCCCAATACGCCTCGCTTCACGCCTTCAATGCTTCCCGCTGACCTGATTTCGGGTCCCGTCCCCGAACCGTCGCCAAGCCACTTTCGCAGAAGATCGCTGAAATTGCCCGCCGAGTCGCCCAGCAAAATGCCGTGTTCGCGCAGTACCTCACGAGACGCCACGCCGTTGGCCAACGGATGGCCGGGAGCAACCACCAGATCAAGTTCGGCGGGAGACAGTAACTGGGTCATTTCGCGATTGCGACCCTGGCCCGGTTCGATGGTCTCGAGGGTTATGGCTGCGTCCAGTTCGAACCTTTGTATGCGCTGGCGCATATTCTCGCACAAACCGATCGATACCTGCACATCGACCCGGGGCCACCGTTGGCGAAACGCGCCTAAAGGCTCGGGTAACAAGAACGAGCTGATCGACTCAACAGTACCCAAGCGAATTACGCCGGCACTTTGACCGGATAGCGCCGCGCCGGCGGCTTCCGACGCTGCAATCAACGCATGGGCGTGCGGCATAAGAGCGATCGCTGCCGGCGTGAGCGCAGCTTCACGGCCAGACCTTCGCAAAGTGAGCGCCGCTCCGACCACTCTTTCGAGCGACGCCAGCGTTTCTGAAACGGTCGATTGCGCAATGCCGAGGTCGCGAGCTGCTGCCGCGACGCCGCCTGCGCGCTCGACGGCCGCCAAAACGCGACATTGCCTCACCTCAATATCTTTACTCATGACCCATCGCCTTTGCCGATAAGTTCATCGTCGTTTTGGAGCAGCTTGGACGGCGGGGCAAGGCCCGAGATCAAGTGTTCCGAACGGTTCAGAGAACACCAGAAGGGGTATAAGATGATCAAGCTTTCGAGCGTAAAAATGCGCACCTCGCTTTGTGCAACCACCGCGGTTCTGGCGCTCTCCACCGGCCTGTCTACTGGGGCGAGCGCTCAGGCGAGCGCAGGCGCCCCCGTCGCGACAGCGCCTGACGCTGCAGCTGCCGAGGAAGGCCAGACCATCGTCGTGACCGGCTCGCTGCTGTCGAACCCCAATCTGGCGCAGACGCAGCCGGTGAACGTGACGACGGCTGAGACGATCAACCTTCGCCAGAACAACGTGGCAGAAGAAGTCCTGCGCGACATTCCGGGTATCGTTCCCAATGTCGGTTCGGCGGTTAACAACGGCAACGGCGGCGCGTCGAACGTCGATTTGCGTGGCCTCGGTTCCAATCGCAATCTCGTTCTGATCGATGGTAACCGGGTTGTTCCAGGCAGCTTGGCCGGCGTGTTCGACTTGAACAACATTCCGCTGGCGCTGGTCGAGCGTGTCGACGCGCTGACCGGTGGTGCTTCGACCACCTACGGTGCGGACGCCATCGCGGGCGTCGTCAACTTCGTGACCAAGACGAACTTCTCGGGTCTCGAAGCGTCGATCGGTGAGCAGATCACCGAGCGCGGCGACGGCAACTATCTGCGCGCCGACGTGACGATCGGTGCCAATTTCGACGACGGTCGCGGCAACGCGGTATTCTCGATCGGCTATCAGGAGTCTGACCCCGTCTATCAGGGCGACCGCAACTTCTCGCGCGACTCGATCGACTCTTTCTCGGGTACGTTGGGTGGCTCGGGCACGTCAGTTCCGTCGCGTTTCTCAGGCACCCGGCCGCGCATAGGCGCGACGGCGGCACCGAATACGACGCCGCAATATACCCAGACCGGTGTGACCGCAAACGACACACCGGTCCTGACGCTAACCCCCGGCGGTGCAGCCAATGGCGGCGTGCGTCAGATCGACCCGGTGACGGGCGGTACCAGCACCGCAACTGCGTTCTTCAACTTCAACCCGTATAATGTCTTCCAGACGCCGTTCAAACGCTACAACATGTACGGTGCCGCGAACTACCAGGTGTCTGACGCGATCGAAATTTATACTCGCGGCTTATTCTCAAAGAACAATGTGAAGACGATCATCGCTCCGTCGGGTGCGTTCGGCACCGCGGACATCATCAACCTCAACAACCCATATCTGCCGGCAACACTGCGCAACCAGTTCTGTGCATTCAACACCGCGCCGAACGTCAGCGGTGTCGATGCCGAAGGCAACGCGGTTTCTGGGCAGACCGCTTACACGCCCCGCTTTACGGCTGCGGAGTGCGCCGCTGCCGCGACAGCGACGGGCCCAACCGATCCCAGTTACCGCACCGTTACGGTTACCCTGAACCGTCGCCTCGTTGAGGGTGGGCCGCGGATCAGCGATTTCGGGACGACCCTGTTTGACTATCGCCTCGGTCTTAAGGGCGCGATCACTAGCACGATCAACTGGGATGTTTCGGGCGCCTATGGCGAATCCGAAAACCGCCAGCGCATCCAAGGATTTTCGCTGAACTCGCGCTTCCAGCAGGCGTTGCTCGCGAACAATACGACAACTTGCCAAAATACGGCGAACTTCTGCGTGCCTGTTAACGTGTTCGGCCCGCAGGGGTCGATCACGCCAGCCATGCAGGCGTTCCTCACTTCCGAGTCATCGACCTCGCTGGTCACCACCCTTGCTCAGGCGCGCGCCGTAATCAATGGCGATTTTGGGGTGACCAGCCCGTTTGCCGAAGACGCGATCAACTTCGCGTTCGGCGGCGAATATCGCAAATATACCGCCCAGGCGCGCTCGGATGCCTTATCGAAATCGGGCGATCTGGGCGGTGCTGGCGGTGCGACTCCAGATATTGATGGCTCGTATGACGTTTACGAAGCGATCGGCGAACTGGCGATCCCGTTGGTGCAGGACAAGCCGTTCTTTGACAATTTGTCGGTCGAAGCCGGGGTCCGTTACTCGCATTATACGGTGGGCGCGCCGACCAAGCCGAAATTCAACACAACGACCTATAAGTTCGGCGGCAGCTGGCAGCCGGTGCGCGACATCAAGTTCCGCGGCAATTTTTCGCATGCGGTGCGTGCGCCGAACATCGGCGAATTGTTCACGCCGGTCACTACGGTTCTCACCTCGCTCGGCTCGGACCCTTGTGCCGGGCTGGCACCGACGACCAACGCGAATCTGCGGGCAGTGTGTATTGCCCAAGGCGCGCCTGCAGGAACGATCGGTTCAATCACCAATCCGACGGCGGGTCAGGCGAACATCACGACGGGCGGCAACCCGCTGCTGAAACCGGAAAAGTCGGACAGCTACAGCTTCGGTGTCGTGTTCCAGCCGACCTTCCTGTCGGGCTTCAGCGCAACGGTGGATTATTTCCACATCAAGGTGAAGGACGCGATCACAACCCCGACTAACGCCGATTTGCTCGCTGCCTGCTTCGGTGCGCCGGTCAACCCAACGGCGGCGGCGGCAACCTCCACGCCGTGTACGCAAATTCGGCGGAATCCGCTCACCGGTACGCTCGATGGCGACCCGGCGATCACCAGGGGATTGTTTGGAGCTTTGACTAATCAGGGCAAGCTGCTGACCGACGGCATCGACGTTGCGCTAAATTATCGTACGCCGCTGCCGTTCATGGATTTCCTCAGTCAGGACACCAAGCTGAGCCTAAGCTTTGTTGGAAATTATACCTTTTCGACCAAGTTTAAGGCGATCTCGAATAGCGCGTCTTCATACGACCGTGACTGCGTCGGGCTCTATTCCACCAACTGCGGCAATGTGCAGCCGAAATTCCAATGGACCCAGCGCACGACGCTAACGTTTGGTGATGTCGACGTGTCGCTCCAATGGCGTCACATCGACAGGCTCCGCTACGAGGGGACCGAAAGCGATTTCATCGCCCGCGGTTTCACCTTGGCGAACCACTGCCTGTTTCCGTATGGCGCGCGTCAAGGTTGATACCGATCGACAACTGGTCTCGGTTGTGTAGATTTCCGCTGAGAAGTGACCCGGGAGGGGCATAAGTTTCCATCGAGATTTGACCCATGTTTGAACCCGCCCCTGGCTGACCGGTCGGGGGTATGAGGAGTGATCAACATGGATTTACTGAGTGTAATTCGTCGCTGGCGTTTTCGGCAGAAGATGCCGATCCGGGAGATCGAGCGGCGGAGCGGATTGTCGCGCAACACGATCCGCAAGTATCTGCGCGCCGATACAGTTGAACCGCAGTTCAAGGTTCCCGACCGGCCGAGCAAGCTGGACGCGTTCGCCGAGAAGCTGTCAGGTTGGTTGCGGATCGAGGCTGGCAAGTCGCGCAAGCAGAAGCGCACGGCCAAGCAGATGCACGCCGACCTCGTCGCTCTCGGCTTCGATGGATCTTATAGCCGGGTCGCGGCCTTCGTGCGGACCTGGAAAGCCGAGCGGCAGAGTGACCAGCAGACGAGTGGGCGCGGCACGTTTGTGCCGCTGGTGTTCGGGGCCGGCGAGGCGTTCCAGTTCGACTGGAGCGAAGATTGGGCCGTTCTGGGTGGTGAGCGCGTCAAGTTGCAGGCAGCGCACACCAACCTTCCCGATATCGCAGCTCTTACCACGGCATTGGAGGCGGCCGACACCGCGCTTGCGCGGACCGAAGGCGCTCAAGATAGCGCGCTCGCCGCTCTCCGGCGTGCCGAGGAGGACGAGGCGCCGCTTGCCATCGCCGAGGCGGGGGCCGGGAGCGATCACTCCAATGCTACGGGTCAAATCACAGCGATCGAAAGCCGGCCGGAATTTCCAAGCCTGGCGGAGGATCTCACGCGTACTCGCGAACAGAGGGCGGAAGCGGCTGTAAAGCTGGAGGAGGCAACGCGGGACGCAACCGCCCACGATCCTTCTGCGATCATGCGGAAGATCGAGACAGTCGATGCGCGGGGTAGGGCGGCAGGAGAGGCCCGGACGAAGCTGGAGATGGAGATTGCCCGGTTTGAGGGGACAATCGAGAGTGAGGGTGGCAAGGGTCACGCCGACCGCGACGCAGGCGCCCGCGAGGAAGCTGAGGCCGCGCGCACGGCATTGCAACGCGTAGCCGAAGAGGCGGAAATGCTGAAGCTGTTGCGCGAAACTCTCGATGAGGCACGCGACGAGACGTCGGCTAAGTTCGTCGGCCCGGTGGCGAAGCGCGCGAAACGGCACATCGAGCGGCTTTTGCCTGGGTGCGACTTATCCTTCTCCGAGGATCTTATGCTCGATGCGGTCGTGCGGGGCGGGATCAGCGAAGGATGCGGGGATCTGTCGCGTGGCACCCAGGAACAGCTGGCAGTTCTGACCCGGATCGCATTCGCGGATATGCTTCTCGAGCAGGGACGGCCGGTTTCGCTGATACTGGATGATCCGCTCGTATACGCTGACGATGCCAGGCTCGATCTAATGGTCGAGATATTGAGCGAGACCGCAGAGCGAATGCAGGTCATCCTGCTAACGTGCCGAGACAGGGCATTCAGACATGTCCCGGGCAATCGGGTGTCGATAGGCTGAGGACAAGAATCGCATCCGGCGGATAGCGTGCGCTCATGCGCGACAACACCAACCGGTCTCTGGTTGCCGCTGGATGAAAGCCGGGGGTCACGTCAGCACCAGTATGCGCCCAATCCTAGCACCAGCCAACCCGAAGCAGCTCCCGAAAGATGGCGGCACACGCGTAGAGGTCAAACTGAAGAAAGACCCCAGCAAGCGCGGTGGTCTGCTCTTTCCAGGCATCTACGGCGGCCAAATCTCCCTGGAGCGGTTGGTCGCCGCCGTGGCGCCGACCCTGAATGTCGAGATCGTCGTGCGCGCGACAGACGTCCCGACACCGATCGCTAAACCTGGCGACTGGATGCTAATGTCGGAGGACGCCATCGTCGGTCGGCTCAATCCGCAACGAAAGCTGTCTGAAGACAAGGAAGGTGAGCGGAGCTTTATCCGGCCTCTTACCGATTCAGCGGGTCAGGTCGTTGGTCGAGCATTTATCGCGCCCGATCGCTACACTTGGCAGGCGGACGGCGGCTGGGTCACAGTTTCTGGCCTTCGAGCGAACCAGCTTCGAAACGTTCAAGGCGTTCTTCTCGGCGAAGCCGATACTGCATCTCGCGATGTTGCCACCCCATTGGCCGATGCCGCCGCGCTAGCCGCCTGGGCGACAGAACAGGCCAACATAGTTGCAAGCCACGTTCTCGATGATGAAAGGCAGGCTAAGACCGCTGAGATCGTGCTGGAATTTGGTGGTGACCCGGGCGACTTGAAAATTATCAAATGGGGCGCCGATTGGTTGTCGAGAGACGAATTCGTCAGCCGCCTCCAGATGTCCCGCCGTCTTCTGATAAATTTTGACGGCGAATTTAGCTATGACGAGGATGCCGATGATATTCACCCGAAAGAATTTCGGCAGTACTTCCGCCAGTCCGATGGCGTTGCCTATACGCTGAAGTTTGACGGCGCGGTGCTCAAAGGCAGCTCGGGTTCGTGGCCTAAGACGAGCAATCGGCCGGAAAATTGGGCGGACTCGAACGTGGCCACGCTCCTACGATCGTTGATCTCCGATGTGTGGGGCGACTTAGTCGATCACACGGGTGAATTCGGAATAGTTGGAACCGTTCACTCCGATGAAATTCACCGGGAGGTGCAAGTTTACACGGTCACCGAGCTTGATGCCGATGCTTTTTGAAACCGGCAGTCCGACTGACCTGGGTGAACGGTTTAAAATCCCGGTGCTGCCCAATGCAAGATTCGTACCGCTAAGCCATTGATTTAACATAAGATATATTATCGGCTTAGTCTATTTGTTCATTATTATAAACGCGAAGGAAGCCATTTAAGGCCCTTATCCTTTGGCCAAGGTTATAAAAAACCCTCGCCGGCATGCTCGCGAAACCGCTCATGATCCCGCACATATTCCGCCACCATTTCCAGAGAAGAATGTCGGCTGTGCTCCTTCATCTTGAACAAATTGGCATTCTGGCGGCCGGCCTCGGTCAGGAAGCCCGCGCGGAGCGAGTGGCCCGAGAACAGCTCGGGCGAGTAGCCCGCGGCGACCGCAGCCGCCTTTACCACCAACGCCACGCCTTGGGCGCTCAAAGGCTTGTCGGTTAGCCGGCCCTGTGGAGTCAGTTTGCGGAACACCGGCCCGCTTGTGATGCCTGCCTGCTCCAGCCAGGCGCGGTAATGCCTCACCGGCTCAAGCCTGCGGCCATCGGGTATCGCGACGGTGTGGCCCTTGCCCTCCTGGTCGGTTTTCGAGGTCACGATGCGGATTAGCAGCCCGCGGCTGTCCTCGCTGACGCGCCCTACCGTGATCGCCACAAGCTCGGAACGCCGGAACGCGCCAGCCATACCGATCGCGAGAAGTGCGCGGTCGCGGTAGCTGCGCAGATCCTCGCCGACGATCGCCCGCACCATGTCGCGCAGCACGTCCCCGTCGGCGGGGCGCTTCTTGCCGGGCAACTCGCCGCGCTTATCTTTACGTATCCCGCGCATCGCGCGCTCGAGACGAGCCGCGTCAGGCTGCGAAGTCGGTGGTTCTACGTCAGCGGCCCGGTGTGCGAACACGATTGCGGCGAGTCGCCGCCCAATCGTTGCGCGGCCGAGCGGCACCGGTTCTTTGCGTGGCAGCACCGTGCCGCGCTTCGTACGGCGGAGTTCCTGGGGACTGAACCCGCTCTCGGCGAGCAGCGTAAGGAACGCGGCGACCGTGGCCGGCGTCGCGGGAAGCGGACGATAACCGCTCTCTTGGCACCAAGCGCAGAACAACCGCCAGTCCGACTTGTAGGCGCGCAGGGTCGCGTCGGCGGACGCCCGGCGGACATAGTCGTCGACGCGCTCGCGATCGTGGGGCGCAAGCTGCGGGAGATAGGGTTCGAGCGACTGGACCTGATCAACGACGACCAGCGCGTCAGCCACGATCGCGTCCAGACTCGCGCGGTCGACACGAGCCGCATCATCGATGTCATCATCGGGCAAGCCGACCTCCTACGCCGCACGTTCATCCAACCGGCCGGTGAGTGAGACCGCCCGGAATCCATGAAAGGGGCTAACCGATCACCGGAATCTGCACCAGCATGTAATTAGCGGGAATCAGCGTTATCGCTAAATAGTGAGGGGGGTGAAGCGACGATCGTGACGTATTGGCGCCTCGCCGATTCTCTCTGTCTTTAGTTCATGACCGCTTTGATACCGCCCATCCCGCCGATCCGGCGTCAGGGCGGACCCTCGTTGCAATTCCCAGTGAGGACGCCAAGCTAACCAACGGACTAATAGCGCTCAATTGGCCGAGCGCGAGCGCGCCGCCCGTCAGTTTTCCTCCAGCAAACTAAGCAACAGCCGCGATCGCGGCTCGTACAATCATGGTTGCGAGCGCGAGCCATGAAAGCATGTAAAGCGTCGCCCTGACGCTAACGATGTTCATCGTAGCTTGTACGATCGAGTGCAGGACGCGGCATGCCAAAAACAGCCACGCGCACAAGGCATGCAGGGGATCTGCCAGTCCAACGACGACGATGGCGAGCGAGATCGCATAAAAAATTGTCGGGGTTTCAAACAGGTGGCGGAAATTATCCGCGATCCGCGTGACGGTCGAAGGCAATCGCGACCGCAGGACGTCTGTATGCGCCGCGTCCTGAAGCGTTAAACCTTCGGCCTTCATAGCTGGCAGGCGCGCCACGGACATCCACAGCATCATTGCAAGCGTCAAAACGCCCATGCCGAAAATGGCACCAATCATGGAATGCGCAGCGGAGTTCAACGGCATTGCTGTTTGTCCTTTGCACGCACCTCTGGGCATCTCTGGTCGCCCGGGACGACGGCGATGCAATACTGCCGTGAGCTTCCCAAATCACCCATCTGCATCGAAATTTACTGGCATGAGGCAGCGAATTGGTCGATTACCTACGAGGTAATAAACGGCGATCTGGAACCATCGCGTTCTGGGCGTCCGTAACAATCTGGACGGGGTCAGGCCCGTCACGAATGAACGAGGACCATGACAGCTACGTCATCCAGTTTCGGCGGCCTGCTTCGGCACCACCGCTGCGAGCGCGGGCTGAGCCAGTTCGAATTGGCGGCTGCAGCCACCGTTTCTACGCGCCATCTCAGTTTTCTGGAGACCGGTCGGGCGAGGCCGAGTGAAGCGATGGTTGCGAGGCTTGCGTCAGCGCTGGGGCTTACACCGAACGGTAGCGATCACCTCCGTATCGCGGCCGGCTTTTACGCTCGAGATGCCCGGGGTGGACGCGAGATCGGCGACCGGATTTTCGAGAGCGCGCTAATGATGGAGAATGCCGCGACCCCGGTGGCGATCGTGGATGCAGGACACGATGTTTTACCCGAACTAGGTGTCGCTCATTTTTTCTTCGGCACACTAATAGATAGCGCAAAGCCGCAATTCGACTGGGCAAATTTCGGTGCGTTCCCGGCGGCATGGCTGCAGAGCTACGATCGCGAACGCTACGCTATGACCGATCCGCTGCTGGCCGCTACGCGGATCCGACGTGACAGCTTCTTCTGGGAAGATGTGATCGACCGACGCGCGCTGACCCGGTCGGCCCGCGACATGTTCGACAGCGTCGCGGCTCGCGGTATTTTCTCCGGGTTCGTACTATCCCAGCGGCGCGAGGGATTGATCCGGATCGTGTCGATGATGGGCTCGCGATTGGACGCCCGCGATCAGGTCACTCGAGTAGGGCTAGAGATCATGGGGTCTCGCATGCTCGCCGGTCTCGATCGGCTGGAAGCGCTGCTGCCGAGCGGCTAGTGTTTAACGGACGGACTGATCCAGTTTCCGACAAGTCGCGTAAGATTGGGCATGGCCAGGTAGGTCATCGCCGCAACCATGACCGCGCTCGTGATCCCGGTGCGCGCGAGATTGGGTAGACCGGACAGGGCTGTTGCGCTCAGCCGAGATATCACGCTGATAAGCGGCCAAATAGCGACCCAGGTGAGCAAAGCCATGCGGTGGCGAGACGGTGGCGGAGCTGCAGACGGCAGATCGAACCAAGCTTCCAAGCCGGTCAGCTCGCGACGCTCCGCCGATGTAGCGAGCGCCTCCACGATCGAAGCGCCTTCGCGGCGTTCGGGCGAGACCTCCCAGTCTCGCAGGCTCTGCTCGTCTGCAAAGGTATAGACGATATGATACTGCCTGCCCTCCGCCAGTGCCGGACCGCGCAAAATCTGGGTCGATATTCGTCCGGAAAACGATGCAGCGGCCGCGACCAATTGACCCAAGGCACTTTCAAATTCTGCGATGTCTTTTAGACGCACCAGTCGTGTCTGGACGATGGTCACCGCGGAGCTTGCTAGTGGATTGATTCCAACGTTTGGTGCCCACGTCTGACGGCGGCGATGATCTCGTCGGGATCGGCCTTCCAGACGAACGGGCGCGGCTCCTGATTGTGCTCGGTTATGAAGCGGTTGATGGCGGCCTGCAGGTCGACGACGGAGTGGAAGACGCCATTCTTCAGGCGTCGGCGGGTCAGCTTGGCGAAGAAGCCCTCGACCGCATTGAGCCAAGAGCAGGATGTTGGCACGAAGTGGAAGGTCCAGCGCGGATGCCTGGCCAGCCAGGCACGGACCTTGGGCTGCTTATGCGTAGCGTAGTTGTCGAGGATGACGTGGACGGCCTTGTCGGCGGGCATTTCTGCCTCGATGGCATTGAGGAAGCGGATGAACTCCTGATGCCGGTGCCGCTGCATATTGCGGCCGATCACCGAGCCATCGAGCACGTTGAGCGCGGCGAACAGCGTCGTCGTGCCGTTGCGCTTGTAGTCGTGCGTCAGCGTGGCCCCTCGGCCGCGCTTCAGCGGCAGTCCCGGCTGGGTACGATCCAGCGCCTGGATCTGGCTCTTCTCATCCACTGACAGGACGATGGCGTGGTCGGGCGGCGAGACATAGAGCCCGACTACGTCATGGAGCTTCTCGGCAAACGCTTTATCGTTCGACAGCTTGAAGCTGCGCCAACGATGCGGGGCAAGCCCGTGGTCGTGCCAGATCTTCACGACCGAGGAAGCAGCGATGCCGATCGCCTTCGCCATCGCGCGAACGGTCCAGTGCGTCGCCTCGTGATCGGGTGATTCCAGCGTCAGCGCGACAACTTTGTCGACGAGCACGGGATCAAGCGGTGCCGTGCCCGGCGGTCGGGTCTTGTCGCGCAACAGGCCGTCCACGCCCTCCGCCATGAACCGCTCCTGCCATCGCCACACACAGGTCTTCGACTTGCCCGTCGCCGCCATGATGGCGACGGTACCAACACCATCGCCCGTCAGCAGAATGATCTTCGCGCGCCAAACGTGCTTCTGCGGCGAACCTCGCGCCGCGACGATCGCCTCAAGCCGCTCCCTGTCCGATGTCGTGACTTCGATCTTGATCCCTGTGCGCATCCCAAACGGTCGCACGCCGCAGCCCCCAAGGGAATCCCCGCATGGACTCGTCCGTCTCGTTCAATCCACTAGGTCAGGCACCGGCAAGCGGGGCGCCCGGCTCACCTACTTCCAACCGCACTAGTTTCGCGTCCTGCAGTACGCCTTCATGTGGACGATATAATCCGCCATTGGTCGTCACGTATAGCGCCATAGCGTCGGCGGGCGTGCGGCCGAACGCACAGGCGGTGCTCCCGACCATCCCTTGGTCGGGGCCTGCCACCGTCGAGCGCATTCTGTCCGCATCGAGGCGAACAAGCGTCTGCGCGGGATGCGTCGCCACATAGAGCGCACCCGAGGCGGCAAACGCAAAATCGTCGGCACGCAAATTGTTCGCGACGATCTCGAGTTCGCCGGCCCCGCCACCGGCGCCGATCGCCGCGCGATACAGCAGGTTGGCATCGGTTACGGATATATATGCGAAGCCACCGCTGATCTTGATGCCATTAGCACCTGGTGTCTGCGGATCACCAGGCTTGAACCGATCGTCGGCCAACCACGACCGGTACGACGGCACCATCACGTCGATTGCGAGCACGCGGCCGGTGACGCTTTCGCATACCAGCAACGTGCGGCCGTCTTCGAGCAGCGCACAGCCATTCATGAAGAAGGCGTCGGGGACGCTCACCCAGTCGCTTAGAGTGCCTCGCTGATCGATCCGCCAGACGAACCCTGGTGCCGTGCCTACCGTGCCACCGGTCGCCCACAGAATTCCGTCGGTGCCGAACGCGAGGCCCGACACCGGGGCCGGCGTTTCGACGAACGGGGCACATTCCCCCGTGACTGGGTCGTAGCGATCGATCCGGCTGTGTGAGTGCAGACTTATATAGATTGCACCGCTCGCGTCGATCGCGAGATTTTCCGCAAAGGCGCCGACCGGCCATTGCGCAACGACGGTGTGCGCAATGGGATTCCAAGCGCCGCCGTCATGCCCGGGAAACAGCTCCGGCGCGGACAATTCCTTCATGATACGATCGCTCCTACGGTAATCTACGAGACAAACCGCCTGCAGCCATTCTAAACTTGTCAGGCGCGTGCTCGACAATGCCCGTGCGCGCGGCCGAGCCGCAAACTTGTCTTGCGACCACTAATTCATGAATCCCGGCGCCGTGACCGGTTTCGCGTCGTCCAGAAACGGCGTTGCCAGCTCGGAGATCAGATGGCCTTGCGCCATCATTCCGAGGTGCGACGTGGCCGGTAGAACAGCGAGGCGCGCGCGCGGGGCGTTAGGCAGGAACCCCTGCGCGGCTGCCTTCCTGTCGCCACCGCCGCGCAACAGGAACAACTTCAACGCGTGGTCGAGCCGTACACCGTCCGCATCGCCGATGAAGATCATCGTCTTGGCGCTAATGGAACGCACCGCCGCGTCGGGCTGGTCATAGCCGCCGGCCTCTTGACCGCGGATCTCGGCCACGAGCTTGGGAAACGCGTCCGGGGTCGGCGACAGCCGCCGGTAAGCCGCCTCCAGCGGCCCGCCCGCGAACGCCTCGGGCGTCATCTGAGCCATGCCGCCCAGCACCTCTGGATACCAGCCAGCCCTCTCGGAAACGCCCGACAGAACCACTTGTTTGCCCACCTTGGCGGGATAGCGCACGGCCATGACGATCGCGGTGACACCGCCCATCGAATAGCCCAGAACGTCGGCGGTTGGAACCTTCAGCGCGTCGAGGACGCCCGCGGCATCGGCCGCCATCTGGTCGTAAGTAAAGGGGCCGGGCAGGTTACCTGTGCGCCCATGCCCGCGGGCGTCGAACGCTATGATGGGACGGCTTGGGGCGAATGCCTTGATGATCGGTGCCATCGCCTCTGACGACATGAACGAGCCGTGCAGGACGAGCAGCGGCGTCTTACCAGCGTCGAGCCTCCCGAACACTTGGTAGTAGAAGCGCGCACCGGCTACGTTTACATAGCCAGTTTTGGCCGGTCGGACCTCGTCGGCGCTAGCGTCGGCAGCTTCGTGCCGCTGGGCGGCGGGCTGACCACAACCGGTGAGCGCCGCGGCCGCAAAGCTTGCCGCGATCCCGCCGCGGACTAGTCCGCCCTTTAGTGCTGCCATCATCAGAGTTCGTCCTCGATCGGCCGGATTTCGATCTCGCTTGGCCCTTGCATCGGGTTGGGGCAGCGCCTGACCCAATCGACCGCCTCCGCCATGTCGGCGACGTCCCAAAGCCAGAAGCCCGCGACTAGCTCGCTAGGGTTGGAAAAGGGACCGTCACGCACGGCGCGATCCGCGCCGTCGAAGGCAACTCGCTTGCCGTGTGAAGACGGCTTGAGGCCTCCCGCCATACGCAGCACCCCGGCCTTGCGCAGTTCGTCGTTGAACCTCTCCATTTCGGCCAGCGCGGCCCTCGACTCAGGCGTCGAAACGAATCCAGCTTCACTCTCCTTGGTGGCCTTTACGAAAACCATCACCTGCATATCTCAACTCCCGATTAGGCGGAGGCACGGCAACCGCGACACGCTTCAAGTCACGCCGGATGCAACCGCAGCTAGGACAATTTCATCGAGTTCGACCGTCTCAATCTGGCTCGTGAGGCTTGCGCGTCGGCGCCCGGCTGCTCCTTGTCCCGTGCTTGTGGGGCAGCTGCGGTCGCGAGCGCTGCCCCTGCGATCGACAGCGCGATGAAAACCCCTGTCCATTGGGCGTGGCTATCCGGAGCGGACAGCGCTCCTGGTATATGCAGCAAGAGCACGAACGACCCACACATTGCCGACAGAGCGAGAGCGGCTACCCGCGACTGGATCCCGCTCGCCAGCGACAAGCCGGCAAGCAGGTGACCAGCCCCCGTTGCATACGCCCATCCCACCGGCCCCGGGATCCATTTAGGGATCATGCCCGCAGTGAAGTCGATATAGACGAAGTGGCTCAGACCGAAGACGATAGCGCAGACTCCCAGCGCAACCCGCGCGGCGAGCAATGTCGTTCGGGAATGCCACGCTTCGCCCACGACCGCGAACGCGCCCGCCGCCAGAGCGCCGATCTCAGCAACGCCTAGCCACATCGCAACGTTGGTAGGCGCAGCGACCGCGCGGGGAAGTTGAAGGATGAGTGTCCACAGCGCGAAATAAATCGCCAACACGACCGCAGCCCTTGGCCTGATCCGCGTCGGCCACAGAAACACGCCGGCGCCGATCAGGAAAACCGCACTGATAATCGCGATGGGTTTGTAGAACGGAAGGTTTGTTGGAACCGGCTGCCACTGCAGCGCGAAGTCCCGGAAGACCAGGCCGACAAGCCCGAGACCGATGCTACCGATCGAAAGGGGGACGAACAGCCGGTTGGCTCGGGTAGAGGAAAGAACCATGTCGCAAGAATGGCATGCTGGACAGAGTCGGTCGATTACCTCGGAGGTAATTCGTCTTACCCAGCATCAGCGAACGCGCGCGAGCCGATTGAGCACAGTTGCGTCCTCGATCTATCGCCGCGGTGCGCAAGGTGGCACGACGGCACATGGATCACCCGTAGATGCTGTCAGCACCGGTCAAGGCGGCGGCGGCAAGCAAAAGGAAGCCGCCCGGGTGCGGACGTCGAAGCGAGATGAGATTGCCGATCCCCGATGCCGCATAAATCAAAGCGCTGGCGACGCTTAGCTGCAGGTTGCCTCCATGAAACCGCGCTGCCAGGATGGCGACGCCCAAGACCGCCCAGACAAGCGAGGGTAAATGAAATAGCACACGAGTGACGTCCCTCGTCGCGCGTGACCTCATCGGGCCGACAGGTTCTTGGGCGAATAATGGGCGCAGGACGTTCTTTTCGCTGAGATACGAATGTCCGACTGCCGTGAACAAGCCGATAGCAGCGACCGCTGCGGCGAGCCAGATCGTCATTCATTCGGCCCCATCATATTGATCTGCTTTCAGGCGCAGGACGCGCCAACCACTTACGCATCGAAATAATTTCACATTATCGCGGTATTTGGAACAACCCTTTTCTGTAAACCGGCTCATCTGTGCGGACTTGGCTAATATTCTATACATTGTGCTAGCGAAGCAAGGTGTCCGCGGTCTTGGCGGTTTCGGATATGAGCGTCGGATCGAGCGGGTCACCCTGGGACCCATCCGGAGTAAACACGGCTGTCCAACGGCAACGAAGAGGTCCAGGAGCTGGTAGTTGCCGCGCCGGCGACTGAAGATATTGAGGTTACACATCAGATGTCGGTGCTCGTTTGCGCCGCCGAAACTCCGCCACCTTGGCGTTGTTGCCGCAGGCAGACATCGAGCACCAGCGGCGATCCCCCGATCGAGAGGTATCAACAAAGAAGATCGTGCAACTCGCTGACTGGCACTGATGTACGTGCGCGGCCTCTGAGCTACCGAAGAGCTGAATTGCCTGTCTCGCCAAATATGACAACACTTCTGTGACCGAGCCCTCCAGCGCCACACTGCCGTCCTCGCTCAGCACCGGCACCGCAGCGGGAGCAGCAGCGATTTGGTTGAGCGCGTTGCGGGCATCGGCGTCGAACCCCGAGCCCGCCACGCCCCCGGCAATCGCGAATATCGCTTCCCGCAAGGCGTGAGCTGTAGCTAAGTCCGCGTCGGTCACGCCGGGGGATGTTGGTACGAGTCCTGCCGACACTAGCCAGCGGTCGAGGTCTCCAGGCGCGACCAGCAACTCTCGCGGCGTAGGCTTGAGTCTGGCCTGTAGCGTTGATGCCAGGTCGAGGGAGGCGCTCCCTCCTCGAAAGCGAAAGCCGTCCCTGTCTTGGGGTCGAGAACTTACAGCACGATCTTTTGTCATGTAACCGTATTGACTGGTTTCGATGAAAGGCGCAACGCTGTAACCACTCAAAGAGGTTACAAGGAGAAACCTGTGAACTATCCTGCTTCCTTCGTGTCCATTGCGGCTGCTTTGCTGCTCACTGGCGCGTCACCAGCGCCGTCCCCAGAGAATCTCGCATCGCTTCAAGGCACGTGGGAGATGGTCTCCGCTTATGAGATCAAGGCCGATGGCACCCGTACGACTAATTACGGCGAGCATCCGCTTGGCCTCCTGACCGTCGATGCGGCGCACCGATACAACATGCAGATTTTCAAGGTTGGCCGGTCGGCCTTTGCCAGTGGCGACAAGGCGCGCGGGACGCCGGACGAGTACCGGCAAGCGGTCGTCGGGTCGAGCACCCACTTCGGAGTGGTCACGATCGATCGTGCCAAACATGAACTGGTGTTCGACGTGAAAGCCGCCTCCTTTCCCAATTGGGAAGGCAAGCGGCAAGTTAGGGATTACACGTTCAAGGACGGTCTCCTGAGCTACGCCGTTCCGGCTTCTGCATCGAGCAGCGGCATCGTCGCTTACTCAATCTGGCGGCGCATCACGCCCTGAACATTGTGATCGAAGACTTCGCGAACGCGACATGGGCTGAGCACCATGTCCGGATCTCGACGGACCTCACGCCCCTATTCACGGGCATTTCGCCCCGCCTCAACCAATTTGCGCCACGCCTTCAATTTTCGAGGACATCCGAGTTATGAGCAAGTCACTTCTGAACCAGACCGTTGTCGTAATCGGGGGCGGCAGCGGGATCGGCGCAGCCGTCGCCGAGCTTGCAAGCGTGGAGGGTGCTCGCGTCGTTGCGATCAGCCGATCCGGCGTTGCCCCTCAGAGCGTGGAGCCTATTTCGCTCGACGTCTGTGACCTCATTGCGCTTGCCAACGCCTTAACAATCATCGGTCCTATCGATCATCTTGTATATACGGCAGCCGCGCGGAGCTCGGCGACGGCCTTACCGTTGCTCGTCTGCTATCCCTGATCTTGTAAAGCGAGGCGGCCCGTGACGGTCGTTCCGAGTCACGAAAAGGGGCGTAGATGGTCTGGCAGGATTGGGCGATGGTCGGCGCCGGCATTACTGGGACGACCGTGGGCATCATCCACGGCAGTCTCCTCGGCCCCAAGATGATTGACCCCATCGTGGGCCGGCTGAGGTCGACGCCGGAGGCCTCTGGGACCACGGTGCGCCTGACGAGTGCGCTGCTCCATTTTAGCACTTTCGCCTGGATCACTGGCGGCTTGGCCCTGGTCCTGGCAGCCCTTCTGGCGACGGACGCGGTAAAAGGCGCCGCAACCCTCTTCGTCGGAAGCCAGTTGCTCTATGGCGCGATCGGCAATTGTTGGGCGACGCGGGCGCGCCATCCCGGCTGGCTGCTCATGTCCGTGGCGGTCGCCCTACTCGTGGTCTCGTCACTGAGGTAGGCCTCCAGCCTTCCAGCTTAGCGTGTCTGGTCAGCCGTCAGCCGCATCGGATCCGGTAACCAAGCCGTCCATGATTCGCTGATGGACGGGCATTATGGTCACCGGCTGGCCCGCACCGAGAAAGCCCTGCCGTCCGATAAACTCCAACGTGGCGATGTAGCGTTCCGATGCCTCGAGTGCGGCGATCGCGGCCTCGTTCTCCCAGAATGTGACGACGGAACGCAGCGCACCCGCGCGGGCCATGATCAGACCGAGGAAACCAGCCTGTTCGCGAAACATGGGCACCGAAATGTCGTGTGCAAAGCGTTCGTAGTCCACTTCCCTGACTGAATCGATCGTCGTGGTCCAGGTTCGCATCAGCATTGTCCGGGCTCCTTTGCATGACGGCCTTCGCTCCGAGGCAGCTTCCTTCGCCGATCACGTCGCGGGACCGTGGGCTCATGAAGCGGCCCGAGCAGGGCGGCAAGGCCGCGATTGTCCGCCGGACAAAGCGCCAGCCGGACATGTGCGCATGTGCGCATGTGCGCGAGATGTTAACGCTTGCCGGGCCGTGCCATTGGCCTGTGACATCCTCAGCTACGCCGAAGCATACTATGTCCCTTACCTGGCGTGGGACGCTGTTCGAGCAGGCAGGATTCCCATTCGAGGTCACGGCGTTGAAGCCGCATGGCCCTCGCCTGCGCGACGCAGCTGAGGCTCGGATGCTTGACGCCGAAGGCCTACGCTCGGACGCTAATCAGAATGATCGGCCCGGCTGCTGCACCGTTTGATGGTGGCTGCGCAGACCGGCTTCTCGCCAACTCCGCAAATCCCCGCTCAGGTCACAAAAACTTCTTGCTTTGACTGGATGAGAAACGGGGGTCACGTCCGGGCAGGCGAAGATTCCGGCCTCTTTGAGGATGCTACGGCAGCTACCCGGCGGTACTTACCGTGCGTCTGATTTCATAGATAACATGCTAGACAGACTTTCCGGCCATCAAACGGCTGGTGGTTTCGTCACGAAGCGTCGCGCCTAGTTTTTCAAGCGCCCGGCGCGAGCGAAGATTGGTAGTCCCCACTGTAAACGCGACCGTTCCGACCTGACGAAAGATATGGTCGAGCATCAGCTGCTTGATCTGTCCGTTGTAGATACCACCCCAGTACGCTCGACCGATATAAGTCCAACCGATCTCGATCTCGTCGCGTTCAATCTTGTAATTGTCGTAGCGGCTTGCACCTATAACGCGCGCAGACTCTCGATCGACGATCGTAAGTGATCCGCCTGACTTAAGCCCACTGTCAAAGAAATGGTCGAATACTGATCGCTGCCACCGGTCGTGTGCGGGATGGAGCAACCAGAGCAACGGATCGGACGCGACCTCAAACGTAAGCGTCAGCTGACCCCCGCCTTGTCCTGATCGCGCTGTCGCGGGAGTCGTCACTGCTGTGGTTAGCGGAGGCGGGCGTGGCTGACGATGAGACGTTGTACGAGACTCTTATGACGTCTCTGATCGAGGGAGTGCCGGGTTCGCCGCGTTCGGAGCGGCGGCGCAGCTGGCACCCGCAGCAAAAGATGGCGATCGTCCAGGAGAGCTGCACGTCTGGCGCTTCACCGACACAGGTCGCACGCCGCTACGGCATCTCGACGGGCCTGCTGTATACGTGGCGCAAGCAGCTGCTGACGGCAGCGACCGATGGGTTCATCCGGTGCGAGGTCATCACCGAGCCTGCGGCGGCGTTGCCGGCACCGGTCGCCCTGTCGCCGCCGCCGGCGTTGCCGGTCCCTGCAGCTGTGATGTCCGGTACCATCGAGGTCGAGTTGCCCGGCGGTACGAGGCTGCGCCTTGGTGGCGACGTCGACGCGGGTGCGCTGGCGCGGGTCATCGACGTGCTTCGCCGGTGATCGCGCTGCCGGCGGGCACGCGGGTTTATCTGGCGTGCGGGCGGACCGATATGCGGCGCGGCTTCGATGGGCTCGCAGCGCAGGTGCAGATTGTGCTTGCTCGTGATCCGCACGACGGCGCGCTGTTCGTCTTCCGGGGCAAGCGCGGCGATCTGGTCAAGGCGATCTGGTGGGACGGCCAGGGTATGTGCCTGTTCGCCAAGCGTCTCGAGCGCGGTCGCTTCGTCTGGCCGGTGGCGAAGGATGGCTCGGTGCGGCTGTCGGCAGCGGAGCTGTCGATGCTGCTCGAGGGCATCGACTGGCGCAATGTCGAGCGAAGCTGGCGACCCGAAGTCGCCGCCTGATACCGGCGCGGCATAGTGACTCGGATGTCATTGCCGAGGTTGATCGTCATCGCAGCGGTGGCGGTCGCGGTGTAATATCGACCCGTGACGAACGCCGTATCCGACCCCGACGAGGTCGCCCGGTTGAAGGCCGAGCTGGCGGTCGCGCGCGCCGAGCTGACCGGCGCCAGGCTGATCATCGAACAGCTCAAGGCCCAGCTGGCCGTCCTGCGCCGGATGAGCTTCGGCCGGTCGTCCGAGAAGCTGACCTCGCAGATCACCCAGCTCGAGCTGCTGCTCGAAGACCTCGAGGAGGGCGAGGCCGAGCGGGTCGCACCGGTCCCGGTATCGGCTTTGAACGAGCGCGAGCGTCGCCAGCCGGTGCGCCGGCCGTTGCCGCCGCATCTGCCGCGCGAAGAGGTCCTGATGGTCCCCCGATTTCGTGGACACGGGTTTAGGCCATTTGTCGTTCGGCCTGTTCCGGGGTCCGATATCCGAGAGCGGAGTGGATCCGCCGCCGGTTATAGTAGCCCTCGATATACGCGAAGAGATCGCGTTTGGCATCCTCGCGGGTCGACCATCGCCGTTGGTGGGCAAGTTCGACCTTGAGGGTATGGAAGAAGCTTTCCATGGGGGCATTGTCGTAACAGCATGCCGTTCGGCTCATCGACGGTTTTGCTTTCATGGCAGCGATCTGCTTGCCGTACGCCTCGGATGCGTATTGGCTGCCGCGGTCGGAATGGCAGATGAGGCCTTCGGCCGGTCGTTGCCGCTGCGCGGCCATCATCAAGGCAGCCAGCGGTAGCTCGGTGCGCATGTGTTCACGCATCGACCAGCCGACGATCTTGCGGGTCGCCAGATCGAGCACGGCAGCGAGATAAAGCCATCCCTCGCCGGTCGCGATGTAGGTGATGTCGGCAAGCCAGACGCGATTCGGTGCCGCGGCGACGAACTCCTGCTTCAGCAGGTTCGGCGCGATCGGCAGATAATGGCGGCTGTCGGTCGTGCACGGCCTGAACCTGCGGCCGGCGAGCGCGCGGATACCGTGGCACCGCATCAGTCGGGCAACGCGGCCAAGGCTTGCTGTCCTGCCTTCCGCGCGAAGCGCGGCATGCATCCTGGGACTGCCGTAACGGCCATGATGCTCGGCATGGAGGCGACGCACATCGACGAGCAGCGCGCGGTTCGCAACTGCCCGGGCACTATCGGGTCGGTTGCGCCATGCATAATAGCCGCTGGCCGAGACCTCGAGGACGCGACACATCAGCCCGATTGGCCAACGGTCGGCATGATCGCGGATAAATCTAAAGCTCATCTCGGCACCTCCGCGAAGATGCCGATCGCTTTTTTTAGCACGTCGCGCTCCATGCGCGTGCGATCCAGCTCACGCTTCAACCGCGTGATCTGCGACGCCTGGTCGGCTGGCGACGGTATCGGCGACGTCGCTGCCCCGGATCGCGTCGCTCCCCCGCGAACCGCCGTTCGCCAGTTCCGCAGCATCGACGGCGAAATCCCGACCTCGGTCGCTACCTGCATCAACGGCCGACCGCTGCTTTCCAGCAGAGCTACCGCCTCTTGTTTAAACTCGGGAGAAAACTCCCTCCTCGTCTTCGACATTGATCACCTCCATGCCCTCACAGGCTTAGCAAAGGTGTCCACTGAATCGAGGGACCATCAGCGGACACTGACGTGATCGGCACCGTGGCCGACAGATCGTTCGTACGTTGGGTCTTCTCTGAGAATCGCTTCGATGCCGTCGTTCATGCGGCAGCCCTCCACAAGCCTGATATCGCCCGATACCCTCCGCAGGCTTTTGTCGACGTCAACGTGACTGGCACGCTTAACCTGCTCGAGTTAGCGACAGCAGCCGGCGCGAACCGCTTCATTCTTACCTCGACGACTTCGCTGATGGTCAGCCAGGCAATTCGCGAAGAGGCGGGGCTGTCCGCCATTTGGCTAGACGAGGCGTCGGGACCGCTCGCACCGCGTAACATTTACGGTGTGACCAAGCTCGCGGCCGAGGGGCTGTGTCGTGTCCACCATTTGGAGCGCGGGCTAAACTGCGTCGTTTTGCGAACCGCTCGTTTCTTCCCTGAGGAAGACGACACACACCGAGATCTCAGCGGTCCCAACTTCAAGGCCAACGAATTTCTCCATCGCCGCCTCACCGTCGAGGACGCGGCTCGCGCGCACTTGGCAGCGCTCGACCGGGCACCTGCGCTGGGCTTTGACCTGTTCGTTCTCTCTGCGCCGACACCTTTCACCCCGTCTGACGCAGCCGAATTGAAGCAGGACGCGGCTACTGTGGTCACGCGCTACTTCCCCGACGCGCCTCAAATCTACGCCGCACGCGGCTGGCACCTTCCGGCGAGTATTGGCCGCGTGTACGACAGCGAGCGGGCGCAAAAAGTACTCGGCTATCAGTTTGAAACTGATTTTGCTGCCGTGCTGTGCGCCCTCCGTTCAGGCCGCTCGCTGCCGTTCGTAGACGATCCCGCCTATGTTTCTCCTAAGGCTAGCAGCGGCGACGCTGAAGTCCTCACTACTTCGTCGGTCTAAGACGGCACCACGCACCCAATAGCCGCCCGCCTTCGTCCATGCGTGTAAATGCCGACGGTCGTCGGGGGATGTAGCCGCCCAGACGACCCACAAGACGAAATTCGAGCTGCCCTTGCCGCTTCCCAAAAGCAGAAATTGGATCAGGTTCGCTTTTGCGTACGCGTTAGGTTGAGCGGAAGTTATCGTCCGACACCGGTAACTAACGGAGACAGCTCGGCTTGTTGTACGCATCCGGTGAAGGCCGCAGTCTCCTCGTGACCGCTCAGGCGGCTTGAGCGGTCAGCGTGATTGAGGTTGCGGCTTTCCAGTTCCAGGGCAGCAGTTCGGCGAGGCGTTGCTGCGGGATTTCTGCGATGCGGGCGAGGACGTCGGCGAGCCAGGCCTGCGGGTCGATGTTGTTGAGCTTTGCCGTGACGATCAGCGAATACATGAACGCGGCGCGCTGGCCGCCGCGGTCGGAGCCGGCGAACGGCCATGATTTACTGCCTAATGCGATCCCGCGCAGGGCCCGCTCGGCGGCATTGTTCGTCAGGCAGATGCGGCCGTCATCGAGGAAGCGCGCGAACGCTGGCCAGTCATTGAGCATGTAGTTGATCGCCTTGGCGACGGGGGTGTGGCGCGACAGGGTCGCACGCTGCTCGCGTAGCCACTGCTCAAATTCAGCGACAAGCGGTGCGGCGAGTTCCTGACGCGCGGCGAGCCGCGCGGCGGTGGTCCTGCCGCAGATCGCGCGCTCGATGTCGAAGATCCGGTCGATCCGCGTTACCGCCTCAAGCGCTAGCGGCGAGATTACGGGCGCAAGATCGGGCTTGCGCTTCACCTGGGCGGCGACGTCGGCAAGGATGAAGAACTTGCGCCGCGCATGCGCCCAGCAGAGCGCGCGGGTGACGGGGCCCGGAGTGCGCCCCGGCTTGAACAACTCGTTATACCCGGCATAGGCGTCGGCCTGCAGGATGCCGCAAAAGCCGGCGAGATGATCTCGTGGATGCTCGCCGCGCCGATCGCGGGAGTAATGGAACAGCGCCGCCGGCGGCGCCGGGCCACCGAACGGCCGGTCGTCGCGGACATAGGTCCAGATGCGGCCGATGTCGGTCTTCACCTTGGCGAGCACCGGCACGGTGGTATCGTCGCCGTGCAGCCGAACGGCTGCGAGAACATGTGCCTCGATCAACCGATGCAGTGGCATCAGCGCGGCGGTGCAGGCACCGACCTGGTCGGCAAGGGTCGACAGGCTGAGATCGACGCCTTCATGGGCATAGCGGTCGCGCTGACGGTTGAGAGGCTGATGCTGCCCGAACTTCTCGAATAGCATCATCGCCAGCAGCGATGGCCCGAACATGCCGCGCGGTGTGACGTGGAACGGCGCCGGCGGTTGGCTGATGGCCTCACAGGCGCGGCAGGCAAAGCGCTCGCGTACGGTCTGGATGACCTTCCACTGGCGCGGGATCACTTCCAGCGTCTCGGTGATATCCTCGCCCAGCTTCGACAAGCGGTCGGAGCCGCATCCAGCGCAGCAGGCCGGGCTCGGGATCACGACGCGTGTCCGCGGCAGGTGTGCCGGCAATGGCTGGCGCGAGGGCCTGTTGCGGACGAACGCGGTGACGGTCGTGGTCTTGGCAGCGGCGATGGCGGCAGCGGCTTCGTCCTCGCTGGCGATCACCTCGGCGGCTTCGAGCGCCAGCTCGAGCTGGTCGATCAGCCGCTGGCTCCGTTCCGAGCGCTGGCCGAAGCGGTCACGCTTGAGCAACTCGATCTGCAACGCCTGAAGTGCGATGCGGGCCTCGAGATCGGCGTTGATCGCGCGTGCGTTGGCAGCGTCCGCTTCGGCCTCATCGGCACGCACCATCGCGACTGCAAGCTCTTGTTGGAGCGCGATAATATCGGCGGAATATAGCGCTTCCATCGGCACTGATCATAGCAAAATGGCCCGGAATCACGAAGCCTTTTGATACCCTTGCGATCAATAAAAGCACCTATCCCACAGCGTTCGGCCGCCACGTCGCTTGCGGGTTGCGCCAATCGATCCCCTCCAGCATGCAAGCCATCTGCGACGCCGAAATCGCCACCACACCGTCGGTTGCCAAGGGCCATGTGAAGCGGCCACGGTCGAGCCGTTTGGCATAAAGCGACGTGCCAAGGCCGTCATGCCAGACGATCTTTACCAGGCTGCCGGTGCGGCCCCGGAAAACATACAGATCGCCAGCGTTCGGGTCGCGCTTTAGGCTCTGCTGCACCTGGAGCGCCAGGCCGTGCATGCCTTTGCGCATATCAGTATGCCCCGTCGCGATCCACACCCGCACACTGCTGGCAATAGGGATCACCGCAGCGCCTTCAGCACCGCCGATACCAGGCCCGGCGGCGTCGTCGCCAAAATATGCACCCGCCCGCCGCCCGCCATCTCGATCACCACCGCCGCCGCGCCGGCCATCGCCGGCACATCCGACATCGCCGCTGCGGTGGGCGCGTCGCTAACAACCGCTTCGACAAAACCCGGCGCTTGCGCAAAATCGGACACCGCCAAATCGCGTCTCAGCTTCTGTCGCCACGTATAAAGCAGCCCTGTCGAAACGTCGTGCCGACGCGCCACCTCGGCGACGCAGACCCCCGGCGCAAACGCTTCCTCCAGAATCCGCGCCCGACCCTCATCGCTCCACCGCCGCCGACGCTCAGGCCCCGAAAACACCGTAATCCCGCCCATCAATCGCTCCTCAGCGCGCTCCAAAGAGCACGCTCAAGACCAATCCCTCACGATTACAGCAAGGCGGCCTCCACCGCAGGCGTACCGTTGCTCGAACGAGACGTCCTCTCTTCCGCATTCGACATCAAGCTGTTCAGTGCGATCCAAGCCGTCCGGTTAGCACTACCTCATCTCTCTGCTCAGGCATCGATCACCCTCACGTCAGGTCAGGTGTCTCGCAAATACAGCAACGGCAGCCTAACCAAGGGTACGGTCAATGCAGCCGTCGATGCGGCTGGCCGCCATATGGCGAAGGAACTCGCTCCACGCCGCGTCAACGTCATCAGTCCGGGCGTCGTCGACACTTCCACGTGGGGAGAGAGCGGGTCCGACGCTCGCTCGGCATTTCTGACCCGTGTGGGAACGGCACTCCCCGTCCAACGCGTTGGCGAGCCAGAAGAGCTGGCTCACGCCTATCTTTTCGCCATGACCAACGGCTTTGTTACGGGATCGGTGATCGATGTCGATGGCGGGGGTCTATTGTGATGGCGAAGGCAGCTGGTGGCGACTGTACCGCGTCCTCTTTTTGATTATTGCAAATTAAACGGTGCCCGAGCGCTTGCCACCACACTTCGTCACTAGCTTACCTCTCGGCGGCAGTCGGCGTTGCCGGAGCGGTGCGCCCAGATCGCCGACTGCCGCCGAGAAGTATCCCCGACCATCGCATGGCAGAGCGCAATCAGCGTGGCGCGCTGCCACCCACACTGGAATCATTCGAATCGTAGCTCATTCATTGGCATCGGGGACATATTCCAGCAAGTCGGCCGGCTGGCACTCCAACAGCTCGCAAATGCGGCTCAAGGTCTCGAAACGCACTCCGCGGACATGCCCCGACTTGAGCAGCGACAAGTTGGACTCCGTGATCCGGACGTGAGCCGCAAGCTCCCTCGACCGGATCCTCCGCTCCACGAGCACGCGGTCGAGCCGAACTACGATCGCCACGTCAGCACCTACACGATCTCATGGCTGTCGGTCTCGAACGCGGCGGCATGTTCGAACAGACGAGCCATGAAGAAGAAGGTGGTCGATAGCAGCAGCAGCAGCGCATCCGATCCGCTGACCGCAAACGTCATGGCGTGCGTCGCCCTACCGTCCGTAAGGAGGAGTGTCAGTGGCGGCAGAAGCACGTCAACCGCACACGCAGACAGCATGAGCACGGCCGCGCGCGTCAGGCGCCGTCGGCTTGCGATTCCGAACGTCTCCCCAGCTCGGATCTCCCGCAGCAGCAAGTAGACCTGCATCAGGAATGCGATCGCGAGACCTCCGATCACCAGCGTCTCGACCATCACCGCGCGCGGTCCCATGCCGCCAGAGTCCGCAGTTACGGCGACGACCTGCCCGTCCAGCCCGCACTGAAGGGCGACGACGAGCGTCACGACTAGACAGATGCAGATCGCTACCAGCGCGCTGACCTGCAGCCTCCGCGCCAACATATGAAGAGCCCCTTGACTATCAACCACCAATATGAAACTTTCTGTTAAACAGAAAACAATAACCGCTTGGCGAAAAGTAGCATGGAACTGCGGCAGTGTTCAATAATCGCAGGCGTAATCTCGCTCGCGCTCGTCGGTTCGCCAGGTACGGCTGCGGCCGCGCGCGTTGAGCACCGGAGGCCGCGTTCCGCGGCCGCCATTGTGTCGCGCTACATCGAGTGGCGCGGGGGAGGCAGGTTCCATGCACTGTCCAGCTATCGCGCCGAGGGTCGAATCGAGACCGACGGCTTGTCCGGGACGGTATCGGTGCAGGCAACAACGGGGGGCAGCTTTCGCCAGGACATTGACCTCGGCCCGGTCAAGCGGACGATCCGCATCCATGGAAAATGGGCGTGGCAGTCGACGCTCAGCGGTCAGGTCGAGGCGCTTTCAGATGCCGATCGCATGAACGCCCTAAGCGATGGGACGGCCGCGCTCGGCGGACCGTCGGACGAGGTCAACCGGGTCACGATCGCAGGGAAAGAAGCAATCGGCGGAGTGAGTTGCGACATCCTTCGCCGGATCCGCGGCGGCGGTCGGATCGACTATCTCCTCGCGAAGGACGGCCGCCTCGTAGCAACCCGCTCGACGTCCAACGGTGAAACGCGAACGACCCGCTACGCCGACTGGCGCCGCGTCGGTCGCGTCCGCGTAGCGTTCTCCACAATCGAGACCGGCCTTGGCCCCGGGGACCGTACGATCGTGCGATACTCCGACGTTGTCCTGAACGGACCAATGGATGCGGCGGCTTTCGAACGCCCCCCAAGCGTCAACAGGCTGGCGTTCGGACCGGGCGGGTCAAGCGGGTGGATTGCCTATGAGTTCTTCGGCGGCACGCGCATTTTCATTCCCGCCAAAGTCGCTTGCCTTGAGACGTCGGTGCTGCTCGACAGCGGCGCCGAGGCAACCGTCCTCGACGGCAGGTTCGCCGCCGCACACGGCCTCAACATCTCCGGAACGACCACGGCGCAGGGAACGGGCGGGGCTTCACGCGCCGGCCTAGTCTCCGGCGTTTCCATCCGCATCGGCGACATGACGCTCAAGGACCTGACCGTGGCTGCGATCGACCTGGCCAATGTCGAGAAGCAGCTGGGGCATCCGCTGCCGGTCGTCCTCGGAGTGGAAATCTTCCGTGAATCAGTGGTCGACATCGACTTCGCGCATCGCCGCATCGCCTTCCTCGATCCTGCCAGGTTCGCGCCACCCCAGGACGGCCGGTCCATACCGGTCACCAGGTCGGGGGGACTCTACACCATCCCGGCGATGATCGATGGCCGACCGGCCACACTCGATCTGGATCTCGGGAGCGGCTCGCCGCTGTTCCTATATCCGCGCTTCTGGCGCCAGTCGCCGAAAGTCGGCGCGCGGGCCTCGACGACGCTGCTCGGCGGTGTAGGCGGGCTGAAGGAAGCTGGCATCGCGACGGTCGCGCGCGTGCAGGTCGGGACCTCGATCCTAGGGCCGCTGCCGGTCGAGCTTCACGCTCCGCAGGATGGCGCCGACAGCGGGCGATCGGACGGCAACTTAGGTCTGCCCCTGCTGAGCCGTTTCCATTTGATCGTCGACCTTCCGCACCAACGCGTGTGGTTGGTCGGAGCTGGCGACACGACCACACCATTCAGGAAGGATCGCAGCGGCCTGGCGTTGCTGCCTGGGGGAGGCGGCGCCCAGGTGCTGCACGTTGGAACAGGTTCTCCAGCGCAGAAACTCGGCCTGAAGGTCGGCGACAGTATCGTGACGATCGACGACGCCAGCGCGGGTTCGCCGGGCATCGGGGATTGGCGGTCCGCCCCGCCCGGCACGGCGTATCGGCTCGGTTTGGCCGATGGTCGCAAGGTGACACTCGTCCTCGCCGACTATTTCTGACGAACCGATACTCGATCCGCTTGGAATCCGGATCGGAAGTGACGGCTATGATTAGTCCCCATCGACAGTTTAGTTTCAAGGAGCAACCATGACCCCTCTAACCTCTTTGATGCTTGTCGCAGCCGCCGCACTGTCCTCTCCGGCTGAACCGGTGATCCACACACCGGTCGGAGTGCGCCCGGCCCGGATGGGCCTCCTGACAAGCGGTGTCAGGCGATATGTCCGATACACGCTGAAGGCGGGACGACGCTCGCCGACCGACCTATGGACCCGGACCGTCAGCTTCGAGAACCATGACGGCACGCGGCAGTTGCACATCGTCCAGCGGTGGGCCAGCGACGGCACCCCCAGCTACACCATCGACCAGGATTCATGGTTCGACGCGGCCACGTTCCGCCCGCTAATCCATGTCCGTACACAGCAGCACGACGGCAAGACGCTTGTCGGCGGCTACCGGTTCGCCCCCGACCGGATAACCGGAATGGCGGAACTGCCCGACAACACGCGGAAGAACTTCCGGCTAGATACGCCGGAGCCCCCGTTCAATTTCGAGCTCGACATGGAACTGCTCCAGGTGCTCCCTTGGAAGCCCGGCTACGTGGCCGACCTCGTGTTTTACGATCCCGGGCAGGATCCGCCAGCACACTACAGGTATCGGTATTCAGGCGAGGCGGCGATCATCGGACCAAATGGCGACAAGATCGACTGCCTGCTCGTCTCGGCCGAATTGGGCGGTGCGAAGACGCGGTTCTGGCTGGCCAAGAGGACGCAGGTGGTCGTCCACGAGGAGACCGAGCTGGATGGAACATTGTATGTGAAGACGCTCATCGGGTCAGAAGCCGCGGACCAGACACAAGCGTGAGCCAGCTATGAAATCATGATCGGCACCATTTCCTGCGGCATTGAGCTATGGCTCGGCCGAATCTCAAATGTCGACCGTCAGCCGCGCGGACAACTGCCGCGGGGTCCCCGGCTGGAGAGCGCCGCTTCCGACGATTCCCCAACTAAACGTGTCGGTCACGTTAGTCGCCTGGAGCCGAAACACGGCAGGCTTTCCGCTCAACTTCAGCCGATAGCGAAGGCCCAGCCCGATCAACGCTCGGGCCGGCAATCGAAGCGTGTTTTCGACCGTAGCGACTCGCTGGCCCACGCCGTCGACATTCGCGTCGAACGACAATGCGGGCAACCCCGGCAGCTTGTAGTCGAAGCTGGCGATGACCCGCAGCGGTGATGAGCCGACCGGACGGCTGCCGACCACGCCTGCCGCGACTTCGTCGCCTGACACGGTGGCGTCGAGGCCGACCGCCCCGGCGACGACGCTCAGACCCGGCAGCGGCGCGCCTGCCAACGACAGTTCGATGCCATCATGGCGGATTTCGCCGAGGTTTCGGAAGATCCGGACGGCATCCAGCCCATAATAAGGCTTTTCGATCTGAAATATGTCGGCGACCAGCGACAGGTGTTGCGCGACCGACCAGCGGAGCCCTGCATCGATCTGTCGCGTCCGAATGGCTGGCGGTGCCTGGTTGCGGTTGACCGCGATGTCGGGCGCGATGTCACTTTCCTCCAGACCGCGGCTGATCCCGGCATAGGCGGTCACGCGCTTGCTCAATTCGATGGCGCCCGCAATGTTGAAAAGCCAGGGGCGAGCGCGCGAAGTTGGCAATGCACCGGCGGGTGTCGTTACGTCTTTGTGATAGTCGGTCTTCTGAATGCCCAAATTAAGCACGCCGACCCCTTTCCACGATCCTTCATAGGCCGCGCCGAACGTCGCCTGACGAACCCGATCGTCGGTCTGCGGCCCGAAGCTGAAGGCGCGCAGGATGTGGAACTCGGGCGTGTCGATCCGCCCGCCCGGATAGGCGACCGTATCGGTGGCGCCATAGCGCCGGCGCTGGTCTCGCCCCCAGGCAGCCAGATAGATGCGGTGCAGTCGCGGTCCCTCGCTCAGCGTCCGCGATATCTGCACCTCGCCACTAGTGGCGCCTGCGGAGCCGTCGCGTTCGGCGATGACTAGCCGGTCGGCGTCACCGGACGGCCGGGTGTTCACAAACAATTGCGTGAAGCCGATCGGCGCTCTGTCCTGCGAGCGGAACACGGCGGTCCGGAGCCGCCACGCGCCGAGATCGACCCGACCCAACGCGCCGTAATTCAGGCCGGTGTCGCGCGACGCCGCCCAGCGCTGGCCGACGAAGCGACTGGAAGTCGGCGCTGGCGGCAGGTCGCTGCCGGCAAGCAACACCGTTGGTTCGGCGAGGCCGTTGGTGTTGGCGATCCGGCTGAAGAACGGAATAATTTCGATCGCGGGGCGCGGTCGCCATACCCCCGTGATCGCCGACGAGACGGTATCGTTCCTGCCGCCGCGCCCGTAACCGTAATGGTAGAACCCAACCCCGCCGGTGAAGCCGAGATGCGGCAGCACGTCATGAACTTGGCCGTCGACTTCGACCAATGCGCCGCCGAAGCTGTCGGCCTGCGTCGATATCGATACGAGGTCGCGCTTGCCCGGTCGGCGCAAATTATAGTCGGCGATGCCACTGGGCGCGGGGAATGGATGGCCCAGCACCGAGGGGCCGACCAGAATGCGATAACCGCCGATCAGCCGACTGGTGAAGTTGGCCTGCGTATCGATGTAGAGCCCATCGAGACGAACGTTGCCGGCAGCAGTTGGCGAAAAGCCGCGGACACCGTTCGGATCGTAGAGACCCAGGTTCTGGCCACTGATGTTGATCCCGAACGCATCCTCGGCCTGCGCTGTCGCATTTTCATCGACACGCTGGGCATGGGCACCTTCCGGCAACCACACGCTTGCAAACCCCACGATCAGCACGGATCGCCCGATACCGCGGCGGATCGCTTGCCCGAACGTTGATGATGGCACGTCGTTGATCCTCGCCCAACGCTCGCCGGATGGCGCGTTGAACGCGGCTTGCGCAGACCCGCGCGATGTCGGCGACCGCCACGCGATCAACCGTCAACTCGTTGCTACTAACGACGTCGCGTTCACGCGCGTCAGGCCGGGCAACCCAGCCGGTCGCGGACGGTTGTCAAATAACTCCTGCCGATCCGGTCGATCTTACCTGCCCCGTCGATCGCGCCCCAGGCACCGGCGCCAAGGTGTTGCAACCCCACGATCATATCGCGGCGCAGGATCGTCGAGCGGTGGATGCGCACGAACGCACCGGCGTCGAGACGCGCCTCGATCGTCGAAATTGGCTCTCGCAGCAGGTATGAGCGATCGCCAACATGAAATCGGACGTAATCGCGCTCAGCCTCGACCTTTCGGATATCTCTGGCCGCCACCCGCATCATGCCGCCACGGCTCGGCACCCAAAATTCATCGGCCGGTATCCACGCGGCCGTCAACGACGGCAACAGCCGTTCAATCCGTTCGAGCGCCCGGTCGAAGCGGAGTGGTTCGAGCGGCTTCAGAATATAATCGGTGACCGACAGGTCGAACGCCTGCGTCGCGAAATGATCGAACGCGGTCACGAACACGATCTGCGGTCGGCGCACGAAAGCTGCGAGCCGTGCCGCGACGTCAAGCCCGCTGAGGCCGGGCATGCCGATGTCGAGAAACACCACTGCGGGCAGGAGTGCGCGCGCCAGCGCCAAGCCCGCTGCTCCCCCGGTCGCCTCGCCAACCACCGTGACCCGGCCGCTCCGTTCGCAAAACCGGCGCAATGCCTCGATCGCCAGCGGTTCGTCGTCGATGATGATCGTCTCGAAGCTCATCGCTCAGTCGTCGCCCAGCGGAATCAGAATTTTTGCGCGAAATCCGCCGGCCGCCGATGGGCCAGCCGCAAAACGAGCAGCATGACCAAACCGGGCGGCCAGCCGGTCGCGGACATTGTTCAGGCCGATGCCAAAGCTGTTCGGGGTCGATGCCGTGGTCGGCGAGCCCTCCAGTGGCGTCGGTGCGTCGTCGGCGACTACGATTTCCAACAGCCGGTCGGCCGTGATCGCCGCGCTGATCGTGATCGTCACCGGCGCGCTGGTCCGCCCAACACCGTGCTTGATGGCGTTCTCGATCAGAGGCTGGAGCAGCAGCTGCGGGACCGGCACGACTGCCGCCGCGCGTGCGATGTCGGTCACGATCGTCAGCCGGGCCGGGAAGCGGCGGCGCTCAAGTTCCAGATAGCGCTGCTGCATCTCAACTTCGTCGCCCAGCGTCGCGTCAGCGACCGGATCGGTCGCCAAGCCATAGCGCAAGAAGCTGCCGATCTCGCCGATCAGCGCCTCCGCCTCCGCCGTCTCGCGTCGGCTCACGAGCGCAGTCAATGAGTTCAGGACATTGAACAGGAAGTGTGGGTTTATCTGGTAACGCAGCGCCCGGATTTGCGCGAGCCGCGCCGCTTCGCGATCCGCGCTCGAACGCAGATCGGCGGCGCGGGTCTGCGCGGCCGACGCCAACGCCAAATACAGCGCACCCCAGGCGACGAACACGAACGCCCAGTTGATCAGCATGTCGGATACGCTGACGACCAAATCATGCATCGTGCACGGCGTTCCGGCATGGCAAGACTCGCCCGGCATCGGGGTCAGCATATCGAAGATGAGAAAGTTGACCGTTGCAAAGACGAGCGCGGCCGGCAGGCTCATCGCCGATGTCAGCGCGATCCCGATCCGGAGCGACGCTGGTCGCAGGCGGACAAGTAAGCGATATATGAGCCAGGACAGGATGATGCCGACCGAGGCCACCACCAACCGCCGTTCGAACGCGGCGATCGGGTTGCTGTAGCCGAGCACGGCGGCGCGGATCGTATTGAGCGCCACGAATGCGCCCCAGAAGCAGCCCAGTGCCTTCGCTACCGCCACGCCGGTCAGCGGGGCGATCTCCTCTTGGCTTGTGGCGTCGTCCATTCTCCGCCGATACCACGCGAGCGATTGACGATTTACGGAAATTGCGTCGTTCGTCGCGCCGTGACGTCGTTGGCCGCTTGGCGCGCGCTCACATGCGAACTTCGCGTTTGAGGTGCGGACTACCGCTGTTTGCCTAGGAGATCTAATGTCGATCCGATCTTGCCGCTTTGCCCTGACCAGTCTCATCCTGGCAGTCACTACCGCAGCGCCCGCGAAACCGGCCGTCGAGCCGAAGACGGCGGCCGCCGTGCAGGCGGCGGACGATGCGTGGGGAGCTGCCGAAGCGAACGGCGACGCGGCCTTTGTCGACGGCCTCCTTTTGCCGGGCTATGTTTCAGTCGGTCCGACGGGCAAGGTCACAACAAAGGCGGCCATCGTCGCCGGCGCCCGCAAGCGCGGGCGATCTGCGGCGTTCGCTGCCGAGGTCGCAGCCTGGAAGGCTGAGCATCCGTCCCGCGCCGAAGTGAGTCTGTTCGGCGACACCGCGGTGTTGACGTGGGTATTGACCAAGCCAGACCTGCGCGAGCCGATCTCGTCGAGCGATGTATTCGTGTATCGACAGGGTCGCTGGCTCGCTGTCTATTCGCAGCACACCAGCGTCTCTTGAGTTGCGCACATCCGCTCAAGCGTTTCTTGAACCACGAGGTGCCTTAATCGCGCAGACCAGACCTGTCCGCATCACACCAATAGCCAGCTGGAAGAAGCGCCAGTATCTTCGCAAAACTCGTAAGATGGGGGCTTTGTTGCAAAACTGACGGTGGGGATTCACGCAGGGAATCGAGCGGGATAGATGGGCGTGATGCCCAAACCTGCCGCACCTGTGTATCGCACGACGAACTGGCCCGAGTATAACGCGGCGCTGAAGCGACGCGGGTCGCTGGAGGTTTGGTTTGATCCAGAGATGCACTGGCTATCGAAGCCGTGCGGTCGCCCTGGTCGTCCGATGCGGTTTTCGGACAGTGCCATCGAGCTGTGCCTGACGCTGAAGGCGCTGTTCAATCTGCCGCTGCGGCAAGTGACGGGATTGGTTGCGAGCCTGATCAAGATGGCGGGACTGGACTGGCCGGTGCCGGATTATACGACGCTGTGCCGACGCCAGAAGACGTTGAAGGTCAACCTTGGCGGGCGGGCCAGCTTGGGCGGACTGCACCTGCTGGTCGACAGCACCGGTATCAAGATGACGGGTGAAGGCGAGTGGAAGACGCGCAAACATGGCGCATCCTACCGTCGCCAGTGGCGCAAGGTGCATCTCGGGATTGATGCTGGAACACTGGATATTCGGGCCATTGAGGTCACGACGAATGCCATTGGCGATGCACCGACGCTACCCGTTCTCCTGGCGCAAATTCCCGGAGATGAGCGAATACTCAGCGTCGGCGGAGATGGCACTTATGATACCAGGGACTGCCATGCCGCTATTGCCGGGCGCGGTGCCGATGCGGTCATCCCGGTCCGCCGCAACGGGCAATCATGGGCGAAAGGCGGTCCCGGCGTCGATGCACGCAATGAAGCGCTACGCGCTACAAAGCGGCTTGGCCGCGCCATCTGGAAAAAGTGGAGCGGCTATCATCGTCGCAGTCTGGCCGAGACCAAAATGCACTGCTTCAAACTCTTGGGTCAACGCGCTGTCGCCCGCACCTTCGATCGTCAGATTACCGAGCTCAAAGTCCGTGCTGCAATCCTCAATCGGTTCTCCGAAATAGGAACACCGGTGACCGTCCGCATCGCATAACATCTTCAAGTAAAAGCGCGATCATGCTCTCGCGACATTATGCAACAAAGCCCATCCGCGCTGCCTGCTTCTTGGGCGCGGTCGTCTCACCACCGGTGTCGAGCCGGGCGTGGGGCAGGGGGCCGGCCGCATCGAGGATCGGCGCGATCACGACAAGGAACGCATCGCCGGGCGTCGTCGCCCGCATCGGCCCGATCAACCCCAAGCCCAGCGCGATGCGTTTAAACGTCTTCCCATGTCCGGCCGCGATACCGACAGCGGCGTGGACCAACTCGTGCGCGAGGATCGCCGCGATCTGCGCGGGCATCGCGTCGGGGGCGTGCGCGAGATCCGGGCGGATGAAGATTTCAAAGTGGCCGTCTGCGCTCAACCGGTTATCCCAGCACTCGCCGATCGCCTTGCCTTTGCGGCCCGCGCTGGTGAAGCCGATCGCCACGCGCACGCGGCCGGGCAGGGGGGGGTCCCAGCGCCGCGAACAGCGGGGCCATGCCCGCCGCCATCCGGTTCAACCAGCTCTCGCGATTGTCTTGCTCCATCGTCTTTCCCTTCTCGAATCGCCCTCGGGGCGATGGCCCTTCGCCATCGACCCTGCCTCGTGGCGAACAGCGGGGGAGAGGGGGGCAGCGGGAATCTGTCGGGGTGGTGCGGGCGCAGGCGGTAGCCGAGCCACGGCCCGGCTGATTGCCGTTGCTGGGGAGAGGGGGCGGCGCGCCCCTTTCCCCATCTAACGAAGATCTCCGCCGGCGACGCCGGCGTCCATTTGGGCGGGCCTGCTCGCCCGCGCGAGCGATCGTCACCCGCATGGGGCGAGACGCCGGCACGGCGGCTTGATCGGGGCGCAGCGGAGATAGAGCGCGGCCCGCATGGGCGCGCCAACCGTCATGCATTAGTTGCAAGAGGCCGGACTAGGTGCTACATATTTGTAATGACGGACGGAGAGCCACCGCGCACATTCAAGACGGCCTGGTTCTCGAAAGCCGCACGCAAGGCGCTGATTGCCGACACGGAACTATGTGACGCGATGGAACAGGTGCGGAAAGGACAAGCTGACGATCTCGGCGGGGGCGTGTTCAAGAAGCGGCTCGACAAGAACCGGCACCGCAGCATCATCGTCGCCAAGGGGCGGCGTTATTGGGTCTACACCTACCTGTTCGCCAAGAAGGACCGCGATAATATCACCGATGCCGAGCTGACCAGTTTTCGCGATCTGGCCGATCTCTATGACCGGAAGACCGACGCGGAAATCGACCTCGATCTAAATGCCAAAGAACTGACGGAGATTTGCCATGCCCGCGAAGCCCAAGTTTAAGAGCGACGCCTTCGAGGCGATTCATAGCAACGTGTCCGGCATGTTTCGGGCCGGCACGATCAGCAAGGCGACGATGCGTCATTTCGACGAGACATGCCTGACCGTGCCGACCGCGTTCGCGCCGGCCGACATCAAACATTTGCGCGAAAGCCATCATGTCAGTCAGCCCGTATTCGCGCGCTATCTCAACACTAGCGAAAGCACGGTCGAAAAGTGGGAAGCAGGCACGAAAAAGCCTAGCGGCCTGGCTCTCAAACTGCTCACCGTCGTCCAGAAGCACGGGTTGCAAGTGCTCGCCTGACACTCCGACGAGCTGCGTGGGTCAATCGCTTAGTAGCTTAGTAGCTTAGCAATGATGATAAATCTGAATCACAGCCGTTTTCCGCTTTCGTTCCATCCTCGGCTGTCTTCATTCTGGCACGGGTTTGTGACACCTGCAAACCCTTGGAAAAGCTGGGGTAGTGTGACGGTGTCAAAACCGACCGGTGCTGCCTCAGCCTGGATCGATAATCGAAGTTCGGCCCAGTCTTGCGGGGCAATCCGAATTTAGGATTGAATCGCAAGTTGGCTCAATCTTGCCGCCAACTCGTCCCGCCGGAATGGCTTTGCCAGCCGGGGAAGGGTTGCGTCGATACCCGCAATATCCGCGTAGCCTGACACGATGAGCACAGGCCGTTCCGGCCTTAGTTTGCGCACTGCATACGCCAGGTCTGTGCCCGTCATCCCCGGCATAAGATGGTCCGTCACCAGGAGATCAAACTGCGCGCCATCGCTGATCAACCGGAGCTGTCAGTCGGATGCGAACTCGTCTCCCCACGATGGAGATCAATCTTTGAAGATGGCGGATTAGCTTGCGATCTGACGCCACTCGGCAAGCGCCGCTGAGCGGCGCTCTTTGAAGGT
>NZ_CBCRXM010000016.1:0-70900 GCF_965137005.1 Sphingomonas antarctica
ACCCCGATCTCCACCCCCAACGGCACATCCAGCACGACCAAAGGCTCCGCCGCCCCCGCCATCACGTCGCGGATCACCGGGGTCGCCGCCTCGACCGCGCCCTCGGGCAATTCGAACACCAGCTCGTCATGCACCTGCAGCAACATCCGCACATCGTGCAGCCCGGCATCGCGCAACGCCCCCGGCATCCGGACCATCGCGCGCTTGATGATGTCCGCACTCGTCCCCTGGATCGGCGCGTTGATCGCGGCGCGTTCGGCGCCCTGCCGCTCCATCTGCACCTTCGAATTGATGTTGGTGAACCACGTCTTCCGCCCGAACAGCGTCGTCGTGAAGCCGGTTTCGCGCACGTTCGCAATCGTGTGCGCGATGTAGTTGCTGATGCCCGGAAAGCGTTCGAAATAGCGGTCGATCATCGCCTGCGCCTCGTCCGCGGTGATCGCCAATCGCCCCGCCAGGCCCCAGCGCGAAATGCCGTAGAGGATCGCGAAATTGATCGTTTTCGCCCGTCCGCGGGTGTCGCGATTGACCTCGCCGAACAATTCCTGCGCGGTCAGGCTGTGAATGTCGTCGCCGTTGCGGAACGCCTGTTTCAGCGCGGGAACGTCCGCCATATGCGCCGCCAGCCGCAATTCGATCTGCGAATAATCGGCGCTCAGCAGCACATTGCCCGGCTCGGCGATGAACGCCTCGCGGATGCGGCGGCCATTCTCGGTGCGGATCGGGATGTTCTGCAAATTGGGGTCGTTCGACGACAGCCGCCCGGTCTGCGCCCCGACCAGCGAATAACTGGTGTGCACCCGCCCCGTCTCGGGATTGATCTGCTGCTGCAACGCGTCGGTATAGGTCGCCTTGAGCTTGGACAATTCGCGCCAGTCGAGCACCTTGCGTGCCACCTCGACGCCCTGCCCCGCCAGCCGCTCCAGCTCCGACGCATCGGTCGAATACGCCCCCGCCTTGCCCTTGCGCCCGCCCTTCAACGCCATCTTGTCGAACAGGATTTCGCCCAGCTGCTTGGGGCTGCCGATGGTGAATTTCTGCCCCGCCAGCGCGTGGATTTCCTCCTCCAGAACCGCCATCTGCCCGCCGAATTCGCTCGACAGCCCGGTCAAATGATCGCGGTCGATCTTGATCCCCGCGCGCTCCATCATCGACAGCGTCTCGACCAGCCCGCGATCGACGCGTTCGTACACGCGCGACACGCTTTCGCGCGCCAGCCGCGGCTTCAGCTTGCGCCACAACCGCAACGTCACATCGGCATCCTCGGCGGCGTACCGCGTCGCATCGCGCAGCGGCACTTGGTCGAAGCAGAGCTGCCCCTTCCCCTTGCCGCACACTTCGGAAAACGGGATCGGCCGGTGCCCCAGATGCCGCTCGGACAATTCGTCCATATTGTTCGTGAACGCCTTCCCGGCATCGAGCGCGAAACTCATCACCAGCGTGTCGTCATACGGCGCGACGTTCAGCCCGTTCCGCGCGAACATCGAGATGTCGTATTTGAAATTATGCCCGATCTTGAGCACCGATGGATCGGCAAGCAACGCCCCCAGTTTCGCCAGCGCCGCCGCCTTGTCGACCTGCGCCGGGACTTCGCTCAGCAAATCGCGCCCGCCATGCGCCAGCGGCACGTAACACGCCTCGCCCGGCGCGACGCACAGCGAAAAGCCGATCAGCCGCGCGGCGCACGCATCCAGCCCGTCGGTTTCGGTATCGACCGCCACCGCGCCCAATTCGGTCGCGCGCGCGATCCAGTGATCGAGCCGGTCGAGATCGGTGACGCATTCATACGCGTCGAGGTCGAACGGCGTCTGCGGCTCGGGCGCGTCCTCGGCCCCGGGTGCCGTCGTGCCACCCGCCACGCCGCCGCCGGTCTGCCCGCCCAGCCGCGCCAGCAATGTCCGAAACCCGTGATGCTCGAGAAATTCGCGCAACGGCGCCTCGGGCAGCCCCTTCAATTCGAACCCGTCGATGTCGGGCAGCGCCTCGTTCGGATCGCAGCGCAGCTCGACCAGCTCGCGGCTCAACCGCGCCATGTCGGCATGATCGATCAGCGATTGCTTCAACTTGGGCTTGGTGATCCGGTCGGTGCTCGCCAGCACCGTCGTCAGGTCACCATATTCGACGATCAACTGCGCCGCGGTCTTCGGCCCGATCCCCGGCACCCCCGGCACATTGTCCACGCTATCCCCCATCAGCGCGAGGACATCGCCCAGCCGCTCCGGCCCCACGCCGAACTTTTCCACGACATGCTCGGCGCCCAGCCGCCGGTTGTTCATCGTGTCGTACAAATCGACGCCCGGTTCTATGAGCTGCATCAGATCCTTGTCGGAACTGACGATCGTCACCGTCCACCCGCGCCGCCGTGCTTCCTTGGTGTAACAGGCGATGATGTCGTCGGCCTCGAGGTCGTCCAGCTCGACGCACGGCAGCGACAGCGCGCGCGTCGCATCGCGCACCATCGGGAATTGCGGGCGCAGATCCTCGGGCGGTTCGGGCCGGTGCGCCTTGTATTCGGCGTACATGTCGTTGCGAAACGTCTTGGCCGACGCATCGAGGATCACCGCCATGTGCGTCGGCCCGCCCTCGCCGGAAAGCTCGGTGACCAGCTTCCACAGCATCGTCGTATAGCCGTACACCGCGCCCACCGGCTCGCCATGCTTGTTGGTCAGCGGCGGGAGGCGGTGATAGGCGCGGAAAATGTATCCGGAGCCGTCGACAAGATAGAGATGCGGGGAAGTCATTCGATCCGGGTTTACCCCCTCTCGACAGGGGCGCAACCCAGACGTCACTCCCGCTCGCGGGAGGGACAGCTTGCGTAGCAAGCAGGGTGGGATCGAAGTGGAGGCATGCGCGACCTCCCGTTGGCCCACTCCCCACCCTGCTCGCTACGCNAGCTGTCCCTCCCGCCTGCGGGAGTGACGACAAAGATCGCTTGATGCTAGATCATCCCCTAACAGGGAGACCCACCATGATCCGCACCGCCCTCACCGCCGCCCTCATCCTCATCACGACTCCCGCCACAGCAAGATTCGTCAGCCCGCGCATCACCGTCACCACGCAGGGCACCGGCCCCGACGTGATCCTCGTCCCCGGCCTGACGTCCAGCCCCGCGGCGTTCAAATATGTCGCGCAGGACTTGCCCGGCTATCGCTATCACTTCATCCAGGTGAAGGGCTTTGCCGGCGTTCCCGCCGAGGCAAACGCCTCCGGCCCCGTCGCCGCGCCGGTCGCGGAGGAAATCGCCCGCTACATCACCGCCGAGCATCTGAAGGCCCCCGCCATCGTCGGCCATTCGATGGGCGGCACCATCGCGATGATGGTCGCGGCGCGGCACCCCGGATCGGTCGGCAAGCTCATGGTCGTCGATATGCCCCCGTTCCTGGGCCAGATGTTCGGCGGCCCGAACGCGACCAGCGCCAGCGTCAAGCCGATCGCCGACGGCATGATGGCCGGCTGGCAGAAATCGACCCCCGAAGCCCGCCGCGCCGCAAGCCACGAACGCGTGGCCCAGATGGTCAATACCGCCGCCGAACTGCCGCAAATCACCAAGAGCGCGGACGACAGCGACGAAGCGACGGTGATGCACAGCTATGGCGAACTGATCGTCACCGATCTCCGCCCTGAATTGGCGAACGTATCCGCGCCCTCGACGGTACTGTACGTGACGCCAAAGGGCGCCCCACTCACCGATGCCCAGATCGACGCCGTCTACGCCGCCAGCTACGCCAACCTGAAAGGCGCCAAACTCACCCGCATCCCCGACAGCGCACACTTCATCATGTACGATGCCCGCCCCCGCTTCGCGATCGAGCTCAAGACCTTCCTGACGGCAAACTAATGACCGAAAAATTCGAACGCCACCGCCAGCCGTGGAAGACCGAAGAGGTCCAGAAACTCCACCAGCTGGCGGCGAAAGGCATGTCGCTCAAAGCCATCGCCAAGGCGCTGACCCGCAGCGAGGAATCGACCAAGGACCGCGCGCGGGCGGACGGGTTGAAGGTCTCGAAGTTGCGGTAGGCAGGCACACTGCCCACCCTGGTCCGCTGCGCGAACCTGTCCCTCCCGCAAGCGGGAGTGACGCCTTGAACAGCGCCGAACCAGACGTCACTCCCTTTAGGGAGGGTTAAACGCATGCGTTTAAGCGCGAAGCGCCAGGGTGGGGAGAGTTCCGCTCAACCCAACCGCCGCACCCCGAACTCCCGCCGCTTGCCGGTCAACTCGGTCACCGCCCATACCAGGGCATCCGCCCGGTCCGGCGACCGACCCGGCCCCTCATATCCGTGGATCGTCAGCCCGCACAGCTGGTCCTCCAGCTCCAGAAACGCCCCGGCATGTTTGACCCGCCCTTGCTGGTACAGATACGCCACCGGCTCGGCCCGCGCCGCCTTGCCGCGCGACGCATGGACCAGCTTGACCGGCAGGCTGCTGTCCGCCGCCAACAGCACGCTCTTGACCATCTGGCCGCCATTATTGGCCTCCGCCACCACCTTGTCCGCGCCCCATTTGCCGGCGCAGGCGGCGACGGCGGCGGCCCATACATGCGGCGCGCTGCCCGGCACGCTGGCATCCTCCAGGACGACGATCTGCCCCGCCGGGCGGATCGCCGCGGCGACGATGCCGCATTCGTCGCCGCGCATCGCCGACAGCCCGCTTTCGCCTGCTCCCTTGCTCGAGCCGGCGGGCGGATCGACCGCGACGACGATCCGCCGCCACTCGTATTGCGGCGGATTGGCGTGATGATCGTCGGGCGGCGGCGTCCGGCACGCCTCGATCGTCGCCCGCGTCCACAGCGCGTCCGCCAGGTCGGACAGCACCTCGCCGTCCAGCTCCTGCCGCCCCAGCCGCGTGCCGCCATAGATGTCCTCCATCGACTCGACGAAACTCACTGGCAGCGCCCGATTGTCGCGCGTGCGCCCCCGCGTTTCGATCGTCCCGCGCTGATCGCGCAGGCTGGTCAGGAACGGCCCGTGGCGCGGCGTGGTGGTCACGACGACACGCGGTGCCGGACCCTGGCGCAGCGCGAGCTGCAGGTTCGACCACGTCGCCCCCGGATACGCCCATTTGGCGATCTCGTCGCACCACGCGAAACTATGTTCGCCGCCGCGCAGGCCGTCGGGCCGCTCCCCCGAATAGGTTTTGGCCTCCACGCCATTGGACCAGCGCAGACGGCGCTTGCTCGGTTCCCAATGCGGGCGTTCCAGCGGGTGCGCGACGGCCAGGATGCCCGCTGCGCCCTCGACCATCACGTCGCGCACCTCGTCATGGGTCGCACCGACCAGGGCGATATGACACGGCGTCCCGCGCGGCGTCGCCATCGCGTGAAACTGCACCCATTCGGCCCCCGCGCGAGTCTTGCCGAAGCCGCGCCCGGCAAGGATCAGCCAGGTGCGCCAATCGTCGCCCGGCGGCAATTGGCCGTCATGCGCGGTGGCGAACCAGTGATCGATCAACAGGTCGCGATCCTCGGCGCGAAACAGCTTGCGGATCTTGGCCATCAACGCGTCGCGCGGCCGCATGCTCGCGGCATTTTGCAGCCAGTTCAAAACAGCATCCCCAAATGCTTGGCCAGCGCCAGCAAGCCGATCCGCACCCGCTGGCGCGCCGCTGCATCCGCATCGGGATTGGCCTCGCGCGCCGCCTGATACGCCCCGGTCGCCTTCGCCGCCGCGGTCAGGACGATGGCGCGCGTCCGCTCGCTGACGGGTTGGCGGCGCACCTCGACCGTGCCGTCCGGCCGGACGATCTCGACCTCGACCCCGTTATGCGTTTCGTCCACCGCATCGTCGAACACCCGCTCCTGCGACGCGTTGGCGGCGCGCGTCCAGTCATCGGCGAACACCGGATCGAGGCGTTTTTGCCGATACGCCGAATTGCGCGCCAGCCCCGTCGCCGCCAGTGCCCCCTTGATGCTGCCCCGCTCGTAAATCGCCGCGATAAAGCGATCCTTGAGCGCCCGCGACCATTTCAGGCGCGTTTCATAATCCTCCGACATCCGCCAATTCCCCTCCCGTTCCAAGGGTCGAAACTAGAACACTAATAGAACGAGTTTGTCAAGGATTTTTCCTAGAATAGGCCTCGGGTGGGGAGTGCACCGCCGATTGAGTGTCCGCTATTGGGGAATCCGGACAGACAGGTTTCGATCCTGAAATTCGACCTTTGGCCGTAGCGCCTTTGAAAGCAGATCGACCGAAGAAACGGCCATCGAACGCGGCTTTACCAACTCGCGCCGTCAACCAACTTGCGGGGCAATGCTTCCCACAGCTGCGGATCGAACAGCCGAAGATTGATGCCCATCCGGTCGTAATCCGGGTCAATGGCGCTCCAGTGCGTAATCACCCCGCACGTTGGGCAATGAACCAGCGTCAGCACCCGATCTCCGTGAACATATCCGATGCCTTCGCCGTTAACTGCGACGCGAGCGGGCGGTGCGTAAGTCCAAAGCGCACCGGTACGCCGGCAGATTGAGCAATTGCATTCGCTGGCTTCGACCGGATCGTCCTCGATCGTGACGACGATCGCGCCGCAGTGGCAGCTTCCCTCGTGGCTCATCAAGCACCTCACTCTACCGATCCGAAAACTTATGTGACGCTGAGCGGCGACACGTCAAACAACACGTGCGAGCTTCTTCGATGGGTCCGCTTTCGAGCGCCAAAACTACGCCCTTGGAATGCCCACAATTGGGTGGTTAGCTGCCATTCGGTTGGCGTGAACTCGGGAGTTGGCGCGCCGTCACGGTCAGGCCCGCTTGCTGCCCAACATGATTAACCACTTTGCCCTCCCGGTAGCCGATCTCAAGGTGATGCAAATCAAGCCAGCGCAGCACGATTACCGGGGCACCGCTAAGCTGCTCACGTGTCAACTCCCCCTCATCTATCGTGAATATTTGAGCTTCCTGGCCCGTCGAGCGATGCTTCAGCTGCACGGTCTCTGAGAGTGCGCCGATCCCCGCTCCCGCCGTATCATATCGAACTATACGGGTAAGCCATTGACGATCAGGTGACGCTTTCCAAGGAGTCTCAGTGATTTCGGTCGCTGAGCAAGCCCCAACTAGGATGGCGACAACCGAGCTTGCGATTAGAATTGAGCGCCTGTTCACGTCCGCTGATTACCCGCTGGCAAACTGCAAGATCAATGTCCGCAATTGGGTCGTTAGCGGACAGGCAGCTCCCCCAAGAAAATCACCCCACCCCAACCGCCAGCAGGGCAAAACTCGGCAACCAGTGGCTGCCCATATAATCGTCGGCGATGTGCGGCAGGCTCGCGGCGACATGCCGCTCGGCCGCACCCAAAGCGACGCCGCTCACCGCATGCCCCTCGCCCAGCACCCGCGCGATCGATCGCCACGCCCATGCCCGGCTCAAATTCAGTCCGTCGAGATGCGCGATCTTGCCGTCGCTGCGGTCCGACACATGGGCCGGGGTGAACAACGTCACCGGCTGCCCCCATTCGGCATCGGGCAAAAACGCATCGAACCACGCGGCGAAATCCGCCGCCGGAAGAACATGCGACATCAACAACGCCTCGGTCAGCACCGGCGACAAGAACTCGTCGCCGCCCGGCTCCCACGCCTGACACGCGCGATCCTCGCCGAACCACTCGCGCGCCCGCCGTTCGATCGTCGCGGCCAGCGCGGGATCGTACGTCCGCGCCCATTCCAGCGACAGGATCATCGCGAAACTCGAATTGAAATGCGTCCCGACGCGGATCGGATAGGTCAGCTTGCCGAAATAGTCCGTCAACCGCGCTGCGATCGTCCGCGCCAGCGGCTCCAGCGTCGCGCCCCAGCCCTCGGCATGGCGGCACGCCTCGCCGTGCAGCGCCAATGCCCAGGCCAGCCCGTATGGCCGCGCAAAGCCGGTGCTGGCCGGACGCAGCAGATACGCCACTTCCCCCGCGACGTTGTCGGCGGTGAACCGCGCCGTCGCCAGTTCGCCGATCCGCGCCGCCGCCGGACCGTCGGGCTCCAGCCGCCGGATCGTCAGCAATTGCCACCAGCTGTGCACGCACGAATGCCAGTCGAAACTGCCGTAAAAGATCGGATGATGCGCGCGCGGGGCGACCAGATCTTCTGGGCCCGCCAGCACCGCATTGGGCGCGTAAGGCCATTCGCGCCCGATATGGCCCAAGGTGATTTCGGCGAACCCGCTGAGCATCAAAACGCCAACCCGTACAGCATCGCGGTGCACGCCACCCATAACGGCAGCGCCGTCGGCACCTGCGCCTTGATGACCGCATAACGGTCCTTCAACTCCAGCAACGCGGCGGGCAGCAACGTGAAATTCGCCGCCATCGGCGTGCTCAGCGTCCCGCAAAACCCGCACAACATGCCCAGCGCCGCGACCGCCGCCGGATTGCCGTGATGCTGGTGGATCAGGACCGGGATGCCGATCGCCGTGACCATGATCGGGAACGCGGCAAAGGCGTTGCCCATCAATACGGTCAGCACGAACATCCCGAAAGTGTAAGCCAGGACTGCGGCGATCAGGCTGCCATCGGGCAGCACCGCCCCGGCATAACCGCCGACCAATGGCCCGACCTTGGCCAGCGTGAAAATCCCGCCCAGCGCCGCCAGCAACGGTGGCAACAGCGTGATCGAACCGATCGTGTCCATCAGCCTCAACCCTTCGCGCAACGGCGTGAGGGGGCGGGGGCGCAACCAGATAAACGCCACCGCCAGCGCGACGATCACGCCGAACACCAGGCTGATCAACGTCGCCTGTTTGGGGTCCATCAGGCCGGGAAACCAGCGCGCGTATAATGTCCCGCCGAGTGCGACGGCGGGGACGATCAGCGCGATGGCGAACAGGCCGTCCCCCTTGGGGGCGGCCAGTTCGGCAGGCTTGGCGGGATTGATGCCGAGCACCGCGACCAGGACGATCGCGGCGACCAGCACGCCATTGCCGAGGTCGCCGAGCCGGTCTCCGAACCACATCGACACCGCGAGCAGCCCCCATAACAGCGCGTTGCGCCAGCGGTGGTCGGTGGCAGACAGGATTGCATAAGTCGCGAACACCGCGCCCGCGGCGGCGTAGACGAAAGCGAGACCGATCATCGCCGCAACCTCCGCCCGAACCGCCAGATGCGAAAACCGTGGATCAGGAACGCGGCAATCGCCGGCGGGATCGCCCATACCGACAATTCGAGCGGGGTGAGGGTGATGCCCTGCGTTGCCAAAATGCCCTGCATCAACAGGATCGATCCGATGGCCAGGAACATGTCTTCGCCGAAGAACAGCCCGACCGTGTCGGTCGCCGCCGCCATCGCCTTGACCTGCTCGGCCTCGGCCTCGTCACGCGGTTGCGCGGCGGCCTCGGCCATCGGCGCGAGCAACGGGCGCACCGTCTGCGCGGGGCCGGCGATCGAGATCAGGCCCAGCCCGGCGGTGATCTGGCGAAAGGCGAGGTACGCGATCAACAGCCGCGGCATCGTCGCGCCCCGCGCGCGTTCGATGAACGCCCGCCCCCGCGCCTGCAGCCCGTGGCGCTCGAGCAGACCGATCACCGGCAGGACCAGCCACGGCAACAGGATCGGGCGGCTGTCGTTGAACGCCTTGCCGAACGCCGCCAGTACCGCGACCGGCTCGATCCCCGCCGCCAGCCCCGTCGCCAGCGCCGCCGCGACGACGATCAGCAACGGGTTGAACCGCAGCAGAAAGCCGAGGATCAGCACCGGCAGGCCGATCAGCACGATCATTTCTGCGACGCTCCGTACCCGCCGCCGCCCGGCGTCGCGATGGTGAACACATCGCCTTCGCCCATGTCCGCGCTGCCCACGCCGGGCAGGATTTCGCTCGAACCATCGGCCCGGTCGATGCGGTTGATACCCGTCGCGCCGTCGCTGCCGCCCGCCAGCCCGAACGGCGCGNCGCGGCGATGGTCGCTCAGGATGTTCGCGCGCATGGCTTTGAGGAATTTGATCCTGCGGATGGCTCCATCGCCGCCATGAAACTCGCCTGATCCGCCCGACCCCCGGCGGATCGAAAACTCTTCGACTCTAACCGGATAGCGCGTCTCCAACACCTCGGGATCGGTCAACCGGCTGTTGGTCATGTGCGTCTGCACCGCACTCGCCCCGACGAACCCGGCGCCCGCCCCCGCACCGCCCGCGATCGTCTCATAATATTGCAACTCATTATCACCAAAGGCGAAATTGTTCATCGTCCCCTGACTCCCCGCCATCACCCCGAGGGCACCCATCAGGGCATCGGTGACGATCTGGCTCGTCTCGACATTGCCCGCCACGACCGCGGCGGGATAGCGCGGATTGAGCATCGACCCCGCGGGCACGATCAACGTCACCGGGCGAAGGAACCCATCGTTCAACGGCACATCGGCGTCGATCAATGTGCGCAGCGCGTACAGCGCCGCGGCGCGGGTCACGGCATAGGGCGCGTTGGTGTTGCCGGGACGCTGATCGCTGGTGCCGGTGAAATCGATGGTCAGCGCGCCAGCCTTTCGATCCACGCGAACAGCAACGCGGACGGTCGCGCCATCATCGGTCTCGTACGCGAAATCGCCGTCCTGCAATTCGCGGATGCGGCGGCGGGCGAGCGCTTCGGCATGGTCCTGAACGTGCGCCATGTAGCTGGTGACCACATCCGCGCCCTGTTCGGCGACAAGGCGTAGCAGTTCGGTGCTCCCGCGCGCGCATGCGGCCAGCTGAGCGGACACGTCGGCGATATTCTGGTCGATGTTGCGAGCGGGATGAGCACCGCTGGCGAGTTTGGCGCGCAGTTCGGCTTCGAGGAATTTACCGCCCGCGACGATGCGGTCGTCGAGGATGACGCCTTCGTCGAGGATGCTGCGGCTGTCGGCGGGCATCGAGCCGGGAGCGATGCCGCCGATGTCCGCATGGTGGCCCCGCGCTGCGACGAAAAAGGTGGGTGCGACGCCGCCCGCAAACACCGGCTGGACCACCGTCACATCGGGCAAATGCGTGCCGCCCTTGAACGGATCGTTGAGCGCGAAGGCGTCCCCCGGCTGCATCGCATGACTGGCCATCACGCTCTTCACGCATTCGCCCATCGAGCCGAGGTGAACAGGGATGTGCGGCGCGTTGGCGATCAGGCTGCCCGCGGCATCGAACACCGCGCAGGAGAAATCGAGCCGCTCACGAATATTGACCGAGGCTGCGCTGCGTTGAAGCGCCGAGCCCATTTCCTCCGCCACGCCCATGAACAGCCCCGCGAAGATCGCCAAGCGAACGGGGTCGGCGTTGGTATCGGCAATGGTCGTCGTGGCGCGGGCCGCGCGGGTCAGGCGGAGCGTGCCGTCGGATAAAGGCGTGGCGGACCAGCAGGGTTCGACCGCGACGGTCGAGGTCGGGTCGATGATCAGGGCGGGGCCGTGGATGGACGTGCCGGGAGTCAGGGTGTCTCGCTGATAGAGCAGAGCGGCGTGCCAAGGTCCCTCGACTTCGCTCGGGACGAACGGGGCGGGTGTCTTGTCAGTCGCCTGAAGAACCAACGAGCGCGTCGGCAGCACGGCTTCGACCTGCGCGCGCTCGACGATGAGAGCGTCATTGCCGACGAAGCCGAAGCGTTCGCGATGGGCGGCTTCGAAGGCTGCGGTCATGTCGGGGATGGAGGTGACGGCAACGTCTATGCCGTGATCGGTGCGGGCATAGCGGAGTTGCAAGGTGGCGAGGGTTTCGCCGTCCCGAGGTGCGGCGCGCAACTCGGCCCAGGCTTCGGTCGCGAGGCGATCGAGGGCCACGCGCCAATTGGCTTCGTCGGCAAGGGGGATGCCGAGCGTCACCTGCCGCACCCCGCGCCGGTCGGCGAGGGCAATGCCATAGGCGCTGAGCACCCCGGCAAGCGGGTGGACGAGGATGCGGTCCATGCCGAGGGCCTCGGCGATGAGGCAGGCATGCTGGCCGCCCGCGCCGCCGAAACTCATCAATGCATAGCTGGCCGGATCATGGCCACGCGCGACCGAGACCGCCTTGATGGCGTTCGCCATGTTGGCAACGGCGATGTCGATCAGCCCTTTGGCGGTCGGGTGCGGATCGGGGCGGGTGCCGGTCTCCCGCTCGACCTGATCGAGCAATTCGGCGAGGCGCTGATGCGCGGCATCGGCATCGAGCGGCTGGTCGCCGTCAGGGCCAAAAACCGGTGGAAAATGTTCGGGGCGGAGCTTGCCGAGGATGAGGTTGCAGTCGGTGATCGTCAGCGGACCGCCGCGCCGGTAGCAGGCCGGGCCGGGCACGGCGCCGGCGCTTTCGGGGCCGACCCGGAACGCGCCGCCGTCAAAGCTGCAGATCGAGCCGCCACCCGCCGCGACGGTATCGATCCGCAGCATCGGCGCGGTGACGCGCGTGCCGCCGATGACCGCTTCCTGACGGCGTTCGTATTCGCCGGCGTAAAGCGACACATCGGTCGATGTGCCGCCCATGTCGAAGCCGATGACGCGCGGTTCTCCGGCCGTCTTTGCCGCCGCCGCCATCCCGACGATGCCGCCCGCCGGGCCCGACAGCAATGCGTCCTTGCCGCTGAAATTGCTGCCCGCGACGAGGCCGCCCGAGGAGCGCATGAACAAAGCGGGCGCGCCGAGCTCGCCTTCCACCCCTTCGACATAACGGCGCAGAACGGGAGAGAGATAAGCGTCGGCGACGGTGGTATCGCCGCGCGCGACGAGGCGGATCAGCGGGGCGACGCGGTGGCTGACCGAGATTTGGGTGAAGCCGATCTTTTCCGCCAGCGCCGCGAGTTGAGCTTCGTGATCACTGAATTTCCAGCCGTGCATCAGGACGATGGCGATGCTGCGGAGGCCGGTGTCGAAGGCGTCGCGGAGCGCGGTTTCGGCGGAGGCGGTGTCGAGCGCTTGGATCACATCCCCGTCCGCGCCGATGCGTTCGTCGATCTCGACGACCCGCGCAGCGAGCGGCGGCGGGCGCCTGATCTCGCGGGCAAAAATGTCGGGCCGGTCCTGATAGCCGATCGGCAGCGCGTCGCCGAAGCCGCGCGTGATCGCCAGCACGGCCGGTTCACCGGCGCGCTCGAGCAGCGCGTTGGTGGCGATGGTCGTGCCGATGCGGACGTCGAGTTTGGGAAGCGGTCCGGACGCGATGCCGGTCAGGCGCCGGACCGCCTCGATCGCCGCATCGTCGTAGCGTCCTGGATCGACCGACAGCAATTTGAGCACTTCGACCGATCCGTCGCTGCGTTCGGCGACGACGTCTGTAAACGTCCCGCCCCTATCGATCGCGATACGGCGCAGCGGGGCAGGTTCGGCCATGCGTGTTCATACGCAGGCGGGCGGACACGGCAAATCGCAAACGCGTTTTTAACCATATCGCTTCATGGCTTCGAGCATGACCATGAATCCGCCCGCGCTGACGCAGATCGCTTGTCACGAGATTGGCAGCTTGCTCGACCGCTTTCCCGATATGGAAGTGCTGAGCCTCGACTGTTTCGACACGTTGTTGTGGCGGCGGGGGCAGGCGCCGAGGGATGTATTCTGCGATCTGCCGATCAAGGGCGGGGCGATCCAGCGGCGCATGGCCGCCGAGGGCAAGATGCGTCACGCGCGCGGATGCGAGGTGACGCTGGAGGAGATTTACGGCGCGCTGATGCCCAGTGCCGATGCAAATGCGCGCTTTGCGGCGATGCAGGCCGAACTGGATGCCGAAGCCGCGCCTTGCTTTGCGTATGAGCCGGTGGTGCAGCTGCTCGAGGCGGCCAAGGCGCGCGGGCTGATGACGATGATCGTCAGTGATACGTATCTCAACGCCGGGCAGCTGATCGACCTGATCGAGCGCGCGGGCGGCGAGCGGGTGATCGCGCTGGTCGACAACATCTTCTGTTCGTCGGACTATGGTATGCCCAAGGCGGGCGGGCTGTTCGCGCCGGTGCTCGACCAGTTGGGCATTGCGGCGGGCAAGATCCTGCACCTCGGCGACAACCGGATTGCGGACCATGATGCCCCGCGCAAGCTGGGCATTTTAGGGGTCCATTTGCGCCAATTCACTCATGCTCAGGAGACGCAGCTGCGGCTCGAAGCCGCAGCTGCGACCCTTGCCGATCCGGCAGTGCGTGGCGTGAAGCCGGCGTTCCAGCCGCATCGGCCTGCGCTGGCGTTACGCCCGGATATGGATGACGCCGGAGCACTCGGTTTCGACGTGATCGGTCCGGTCCTGACCGCGTTCGACCGCTGGCTGGAAACCGAGGAGGCCAAACTGGCCGCGGAGACCGGGCGCCCGGTCAAGACCGTCTATCTGCTCCGCGACGGGCATCTGCCAGGGCTGGTGCGTGAAGCGCGCTCGGGCGCGAAACCGCTTTACGCCTCGATCAGCCGGTTTACCGCGCGGCGCGGCGGGCTGGCCGATCCGGCGGCGCTCGAACGCTATATCGATGCCGAGCAGCACCGGCGCTTCGAAGTCCATGCCGACCAGCTCCAGCTCTCGCCGCGCGAGCGCAAGGAGATGGGCGACAGCCTGACGTCGATGGCGGCGTATCTGCGGCAGGACGACGTCGCGGCGAAGGTCCAGAAGCGCGGATCGCTGTTCCTCGATCGCATCGTCAAGCATTTGCGCCGCGCGGGCGTCGAACGCGGCGACGCGGTGATGTTCGTCGACCTCGGCTACAACGGCACGGTGCAGAACGAGATCGCGGCGCTGCTGAGTGAGCGTGCCGGTGTGCATGTCGCGGGGCGTTACCTGTTGCTGCGCGAAAACGATGTCAGCGGTCTCGACAAGGCGGGTTTCATCGGCACCGATGATTATGACGACGCGTTCCTGCTCGCGCTGACGCGGTCGGTGTCGGCGCTCGAACAACTTGTCACCAGCGGGCTCGGCACGGTCACCGATTACCGCGACGACGGGCGTGGCATTTTTTCGGCGGCGCGCGATCACAAGCGGCAGCAACAGGTGCGCGGCGATGTGCAGGCGGCGTGCCTGACATACGCCCGCGTGGCCGGCGATGCGGACATGGCTGCCGAACGTCAGGCGGCGGCGGCTTCGCTCACCCGCTTCCTGTTCTTGCCCAGTGCGGCGGAGAGCGCGCTGCTCGCCACCTTCGCGCATGACGTGAACCTCGGCACGCGCGACACCAACAAGTTGCTCGACAGCAACACCGCCAAGCAGGATCTGCGGCGCAACGGGCTGCGCTATGCGGGGACGACCGACCGGCTGTTCCCGTCGGCCGAGCTGTGCGGCGAGCGGTTCGACCTCGCGCTGGCGCATTTCGCGCAGCAGCGGTTCGGGCTCGAACTGCGCGATGCCGATGTACGGCGCAATGCGCTCAGCGTCCCTTGCATCGTCGCCAGCGGCAGCGATCAGACGCTGGTCGATCTCGACGCCTGGCCGACGCATGACGGATTCTTCAAGGTCACCGTGCCGTTAGGGACCGGCGGGTTGCAAGCGGGTATCCTGCTCGGCCGGATCGCGCGCCATGTCGAGGTCGAGAGCGTGATGCTGACGACGCTCAAGGAATTGGAGCGCGACAACGGGGACGGCGCAACGCTCCTGACGCCGGTGTATGACGGCGTCGAGCGTCTGTCCGACGCGCTGTTCGCCTGCTCGGCCAACGGACTGATGCTGGTCAGCGCGCCGGCAAGCGGCGAAGCGGTCGCGGCGGAAATCGTGTTCCGGCCGATCGGATCGCCGGCGGTGGAGTTGCGGCTGGCGGCTTGACGCTCCACGCAGCCGCTTTCAGTGGGCTTCGCTACACAAACAGGATAAACGCGTCGTCGTGACGCTTACCGACGGAGCGCTACGTCCTGCCTCGCATCGACAGAGCAAGCTGATCCATGTTCGACGAATATAATTTTCCAGCCGGCGCTGAGTTCGACGACGCGGCGCCGACGCTTCAAACCTTTGTCTACTGCAGCCGTGCCGCCGAGGATATCGACGACGACGCCGTCGGCCGCATCGTGGAGTCAGCGCAACGCCGCAATCTCACCCGCGGCATTACCGGAGTGCTGGTGTTCGGCAGCGGCGTGTTCTTCCAGTGGATCGAGGGACCGCCCGCCCAGATGAAAAATCTGATTGCAGGCCTGCATGCCGATCCGCGCCATTACGATATCGTATCGCTGGACCGGAGTGAGGAAAACCGCGAGCGTCTCTATCCGAATTGGGAGATGGAGCGGGTCGAGGCCGATAGCATTATCCCGGTGCTGCATGACGCGCTCGAGACTGCCGAGGACGAAAACAACATTGCGGCACTAAAGCGTATTCTCGAGCACATCTCTGCGGGGCCGCTCAATTCGCTTGGGCGGACCTGATCAGATCAGCCACGGGTGATCTCTAGCAGGGCAACGTCAGCTTCTTCTTCAACGCCTTCAGCGCCGCCGCCTTGACCTGGCACACGCGGGCGGCGGAGACACCCAGCACCTGGCCGATCTCCTCCAGATTCAATTCCTCGCGGAAATAAAGCTGGAGGACCATCTGTTCGCGTTCGCCGAGCGTGCCGATCGCGGCGCCGAGCATGTGGCGGGTGCGCTGGTCGTCGAGCAGGGTTTCGACGTCCTCGCGGTCGTCGGCGAAGGCGATATTGTCGTCGGCATAGACGTCCGACAGGCCGACTTCGTTGACCGGCATCGACGCGTCTACACGCTGGCGCAGTTCGGCGAGAGTGATGCCCAGGTATTCGGCGACCTGTTCGGACGTCGCGGCGGTGCCGGTTTCGCCTTCGATACATTTGCGCGCGGCGTCGAGTTCGCGGCGGGTGGCAGCGGCGCTGCGCGGTTGCCGCGAGGTGCGGCGCAGCGCGTCCAGCATCGCGCCCTTGATCCGCGTCGAGGCATAGGTGCTGAAGGCAAAGCCCTGATCTTCGTAGACGCGGCTGGCTTCGACCAGCGCGACGAGGCCGATCTGCATCAGATCCTCCAGCTCGATGGCGTTGGAGGCGCGTGCGCTGACGTGCCAGGCCAGCTTGCGGACCAGTTGAAGATTCTGCTCAACCAGCGATTGGCCATGGCCTTGGGCGAGCCGGCGGCTGCGGGCCACTGCGGTCGTCATGCAAGTTCTCCAGAGGCGGTATCGGGTGCGGCGAGTGCGGGCAGGCTTCCGCCGACGACGTGCAGCACGTCGACGCGGCGATGTTCGGGCAGTTCGCTGAACGACAGGACGGGGACGTCGGGCAGGCGGGTCGCCATCAAGCGTGCGAGCGGGGCGCGGCAATTGGGCGAGGTGACCACTGCGAAGTTGCGCGCGGCGGCCATTTCGGGCTGCACCGCGGCCTCGAGCGCCGCCATCACGCCTTCGGCCAATTGCGGTTCGAACGGCCAAAGCGCTTCGGGTGCAGCGCGCGCCGATTTGCTGAGCAATTCCTCGAGTTCGCCCGAGAAGGTGACGACCGGTATGGGCATCTTGATCGGCGCGAGCGGCTGGACGATCAGCCCGCCGATGCGTTGACGCACCGCCTCGAGCAGCGCGGGCGCGGGCAGGACCATCGGCGCGACCTCGACCATGGCGTCGGCGATGCGGCGGAAGTCCTTCAGTGGCACGCGTTCGGCGAGCAGCCCGCGGCACAAAGCAGTGATCGCGCCCAGCGAATAGGGCTGCGGCGTCAGTGCGCCGACCAGCTGTGGCGCGTGGGTTTTCAGCCCTTCGACGAGCGCCTGCGCTTCTTCCAAACCGAACAAGGCAGCGGCGGCGCGATTGAGGATTTCGTTGAGGTGCGTCGCGATCACCGTTGGCGCGTCCACGACGGTATAGCCCGCGACGATGGCGTCGGTGCGCTGCGACGCGTCGATCCACAAGGCCGGCAGCCCGAATGTCGGATCGCGGACTTCGCGGCCGGTGACCCCGGGCAGGCAATCGCCCGCGTCGAGCGCGAGCAGATCGTTGGGATAGACATCGTCTTCGCCGCCGACGATCCCGGCGATGGTCAGGCGATAGGCGTTGCCCGGCAGCGCCAGATTGTCCTTCACCTTGACCATCGGCAGGACGAAACCGAGCTCGCGCGACAATTGACGGCGCAGGCTGGTGATCCGCCCCATCAACGGCGCGCCCTTGCGATCGTCGATCAGGTCGATCAGCGCATAGCCGACCTCCAGCACGATCGGCGATGATTCCGAGACATCGCTCCAGTCGAGTTCGGGCGCCTTGATCTCGGTCGCCTCGACCAACGGCACGGCTTTGGGCTTGGACACACGCCGGGCGATCCAGGTCGCGACGCCCGCGCCGCCGAACAGCAACAAATGCGGCATGCCCGGGAGGACGCCGAGAAATGCGAGGATGCCCGCGACGGGATACCAGGCCTTGGCCACGCCGAACTGGCTGGTGATCTGGCCCGACAAATCGAGCGGCGAGCTGACCCGCGTGACGATGGCGGCAGCGGCGATCGACAGGAGGAGTGCTGGAACCTGCGCGACCAGTGCGTCACCGATCGCCAGCGTTAGATAGGTCTTCGCCGCATCGCCGATCGCCATATTGTGGCTGACGACACCAAGGACGAGACCACCCAGGATGTTGACGAACAGGATCAGGATGCCGGCGACGGCGTCGCCCTTCACGAATTTCGACGCACCGTCCATCGAGCCGAAGAAGTCGGCTTCGGTCGAAACTTCCTGACGCCGCGCCTTGGCTTCGTCGGGGGTGATCAGGCCGGCGTTGAGATCGGCGTCGACCGCCATCTGCTTGCCGGGCAAGGCGTCGAGGGTGAAGCGCGCCGACACTTCGGACACGCGGCCCGCGCCCTTGGTGATCACGACGATGTTGATGATCATCAGCACCGCGAAGACGAAGATGCCGACGACGTAATTGCCGCCGATGAGGAATTGGCCGAACGCTTCGATGACGTGACCGGCCGCCGCGCCGCCTTTCTGGCCGTTGACCAGCACGATGCGCGTCGAGGCGACGTTGAGCGACAGGCGGAACAGCGTCGCGAACAGCAGGACCGTCGGGAACGCCGAAAAATCGAGCGCGCGCGCCGAATTCAGCGAGATCATCAGAATGACCAGGCTGAGCATGATGTTGGCGACGAACCCCATGTCGAGCATGAAGGTCGGCACCGGCACGATCATCAGCATGACCAGCATGAGGATGGCGAGGGGCAGGACGCCGCCCCTGGCGGCTTCGGCCCACACGCTCTTGTTCACGACATTGTTCAAGGCAGGTTACTCAATTTGGCGTAGCTCGCCTGGGCGAAGGCGAGCGACAAATGGCCGGGCATGCGTTCGAAGTTCGCCAGCTCCATCGGTCGGTCGGTGTTGCTCGACGCCGCCTGCGTCGTGCTGACCTGCGTGCGGAGCGGAATCAGCGTCGGAGCGGCAGCAGCATTGGCCGCGCCCATTCGTGCTGCGAACAGGTCACGGATTTCACCGACGCTGCGTGGCGTGCCGTTGTCGGTGTAGAAGATCGCGCGGTTCGACGCGGCGGCCTGGGGCAGCAACGGTGCTGCCGCGGTTGAGGGATCGGCGCTGTACGCTTGCAAGAACTTCGTCGCGCCCGCCGCGCCGAGGAAGTGGGCGAGATACAGATCGACGGGTTCAGGCTCGCGGCCAAGCGCGCCCTCGAGCGCTGAGCGATTGTCCGCCGCCAGCTCACCCGCCATCGCCGCCGACGCTTCGGGTTCGAAACGCAGCGCATCGACCGCCGCCAGATCCTGTTGCGAAGCGACGGCGTTGGCGGCCCAGCCGAGGCCGTGTTCGGCGCCATGCTGTAAAACCGTATTGCGCCAGGTGTTTTTCGTGAACTGGAACAGGCCCGACGCACTCGACGTCTTGGCCTGTGCGGTGGGGTTCATCCCGCTTTCGAGATGGGCCTGTTTATAGAGATAGTCGAAATCGACGCCCGAGCGCTCGGCGGCCTTGGCAATGGCCCGCTCTACCCGTGTTCCTGAAACTGAATCGATCGCCGCCATGCTTGCCGTCGCACCCTTTGCTCGAGGGGCATGCAGCAAGGGCCGTGCCAATTAGGCTGTGACCAGGCGCATCCGCATCGCCGAGGGGCGTTCGTAGGTGTTGGCGGCGCGGGCATCGCCGCGCATTGCCGCGAGGCCACGCTGACGTTCGCGGGTGGCGTTGCCCAGATAATTGACGCGCATCCTGGCGGCATCGCATTGGCGCAGCGCGAATTCGGCCTGGTCACGGCGCGAGGGACGCATGTTCCACGCAGGGTCGGCGCGCATCGCGGTCAACGCGGACGCAAGGGCTGCAGTTGCGACCTCGACACCCGACACATCGCCGCGGTCGAGCGCTTCGATCAATTGAGCCTGCGCCGCGATCACCGCGTCCATCGCCATATCAGCCATGCGCCTGATCCTGCATCGGGTAATCCTGCATCGCGCGGGCGATCGATTGCGCGTCGATCCTGTAGCTGCCGTTGCCAATCGCCTGGCGCAGTTGCGCGACCCGATAGTGATCGACCGGCATCGGCTGATCGGCGAGGGAGCGTGCCGTGGCGAGAACCTCGCTATGCCCGACGGCTTTGCTGCCTGTCGGGATCGTGGCGACGCCTTTCACTGGCGCGGCGGAAGCGCGCCGGACGGCTGGACTCCCTTCGATCCTTTCGATCATCGCGCTGCTCCCGAAACTTGCATGCTGCCGGAAAGCCGACAGTCATGGCAGTGTTTACGGAAGCGCGGCGAAAAGCTTTAGCCCTTAAGAGACGCGGTCCCGGGGCCGGTCACGCGCACAGTGACGGGCGTACCGGTTGTCGATGTTTTGACACGCACGGTGCCGCCTTCGCGCCCGTCGTCCAGCGCGATGCCCGATCCGGTGATGTCGAAGCCCTGCCCTTCGATGGTCACTGTTACTTCGTCGCCGCGGCGAATGGCCAGCGGCGCATTGATCTGTGCCGCCTGCGACACGCGCAAGGCGATCCGCCAGCCATCGACGCCACAGCGCACGCTGGGCGCGTAACCGTCAGCGGTGATCGAAATCGGCTGAGTGCAAGCCTTTAGCCGCAAGCGCCGGTCGATCGGTTCGGCGCGGCCACCCGTCGCATCGGCAACCTGCCGGTCGAGCGCGTCGAGATCCTGGAAGCTGCCTGCGGGTATCGGCTGTGCCTGGACCGGGGGGACCAGGGCGATCGCAAGGGCGAGAGCGGGGATTGGCAGGCGCATGTCGAAACTCCTTCTCCCCATCCGGACAGCAAAGTCCGTGCCAGCATGCGGTTTGGCACGAACTTTGCTGCAACCGTGCTGACAACACCTCCGCGTGGAGCCGATACGATGAGCAACGACCCCCTGTTCGGACTGCATGGCCAGGCACTGGAACTGCGCGCGCAGCGCATGTCGATGATCGCGTCGAACATCGCGAATGCGGCTACCCCGGGCTACAAAGCGCGCGACCTGGACTTCGGACAGGCGCTCGACGCGGCCCAGCGCGGCGCGGACACCAATGCGGCGATGAAATATCGCACGCCGCTGCAGGCGTCGCTCGACGGCAATACGGTCGAGATTTCGAGCGAGCAGACCGCCTTTGCCGAAAATGCGGTCCAGTATCGCACCACGCTTTCATTCCTCAACGCGCGGATCGCCACGGTCCAGCGCGCGCTGAAGGGAGAATAGCTATGGCCGGCATGTCGCTGTTCGATATCAGCGGGCGCGCGATGCAGGCGCAGTTGGTGCGCCTCAACACAACCGCGTCGAATCTGGCCAACGCCAACGCGGTCACGGGCAGCGAAGCCAGCGCCTACCGCTCGATGAAGCCGGTGTTCCGCACGGTGATGGACGGTCAGGGCGGCGCGACCGTCGCGGTTGATCGTATCGACACGTCGACGATGACCCCGACCAAGCGCCATGAACCCGGCCACCCGCTGGCCGACGGCAATGGCGACGTGTGGGAAGCCGCCGTCGACCAGACGCAGGAGATGGTCGAGATGATCGAGACCAGCCGCCAGTATCAGAACAACGTCCAGGTTCTGCAGACCGCGAAATCGCTGATGCTGGACACATTGAGGATTGGGCAATGACCGACGCCATCACGAATAATACGAGCAATATCTACGACAACACAGCGAGCGCATTGTCGTCCAAGACGCTGGGGTCGACCGACTTCCTGCGCCTGATGACCGAACAGCTGAAGCAACAGGATCCGTTCGAGGCGCACGACAACAGCCAGATGATCGCGCAGATGGCGCAGATCACGGCGTCGTCGGCAACGACCGAGATGGGTCAGACGCTGAAGAGCATCTCGACCCAGCTGGGCACCCAGACCGACCTGCTGAAACAGATCCTGACCACCAGCACTGCGGCCCAAACCGCCGCTGCTCAGCCCGCCGCTTAAGGAGCCGCCGCCATGTCCTATTATAATTCGCTGTCGGGTCTCCGCGCCGCGCAGACCGACTTGTCGGTGATCTCGAACAACATTGCCAACGTCGGCTCGGTCGGCTTCAAGAAGAGCCGCGCCGAGTTCGGCGACATCTTTTCGAGCTCACCGACGCAGACGACCAAGATGATCGCGGGCCAGGGCACCAAGCTGCTCGGCATCCAGCAGCAGTTTACGCAAGGCACGCTGGAGACGACCGACAAGACGCTCGACCTGGGCATCACCGGTGAGGGGTTTTTCGTCGTGAAGGGCCAGGCGCCGCGCAGCGATGTCACCTATACGCGTGCGGGTAATTTCTCGGTCGATACCAACCGCCATGTCGTGGATTCGATCGGCAGCCGCGTGCAGTTGCTGCCCGTCGATGCGAACGGCACTGTCACCGGCACGTCGCTCAGCGATATGGTGGATTTCGACTTGCCGTCGGCGTCGCCGACCAATGCCAACGCGGCGCTGGTGAACGTGTCGATCGGTGAAGACGGCCTGGTCACGGCGACCTTTGCCGACGGCTCCGATTCCAAGCTGGGCAAGGTCGCGATGGCAAGCTTCACCGCGATCGAGGGACTGCGCCCGGTGGGTGACTCGCACTGGCAATCGACCGGCGACAGCGGCGCGGCGGCGATCAATTCGGCGACCAACGGTCCGCTCGGTTCGATCCAGTCGGGCGCGCTGGAACATGCCAATGTCGATATCACCGAAGAGCTCGTCTCGCTGATTTCCGCACAACGCAATTTCCAGGCGAACGCCAAGGCGATCGAGACCGCGTCGACCATGACTCAAACCATCTTCAACATTCACGGCTGATCATGGACCGGCTGATCTATGCGAGTTTGGCGGCGATGCGCGGCAGTATGGCGCGCCAGACCGCCATCGCCAACAATCTGGCCAATGCCAACACGCCCGGATTCCGCGGCGAGTTGGCCAATGCCCAGTCGGTCTGGCTCAACAATCCACAATCCTTGCCGCATGCGACGGTCAGCGAACAAGTGATCTCCGCCAACATGGCGCAGGGCACGATCAACAAGACCGGTCGTTCGCTCGACGTCGCGATGGAAGGCGACAGTATGCTCGTCGTGCAGAGCGAGGACGGCGAAGAGGCCTATACCCGCCGTGGCGATTTGCAGGTGTCGTCGACCGGCCTGTTGACGACCGGCGACGGGCGGCCCGTCATGGGCTCGGGCGGTCCGATCACCTTACCCCCTGCCGACAGCGTCAGCATTGCCGCCAACGGCGCGATCCTGGTCGTGCCGCAGGGCGGCGACGCATCGCAGCCTCAGGAAGTCGACAAGCTGCGCGTGGTTTCGACCAAGGGCAGCGATGTCGTGAAACAGCTCGACGGGCTGTTCGGCGTGCGCGGCGGCGGTTCGCTGCCCGACGATCCCGACGCCCGCGTGCAATCGGGCGCACTCGAAGGATCGAACGTCACTGCCAGCGATGCCCTGGTCCAGATGATCGAGGCCAGCCGCCAATGGGATGTCCAGCTCAAGATGATCGGGGATGCGCGCGAAAATGATCGCGCCGCCACCGAGCTCATGAGCATGCCGCAATAGGAGTGATATGAATGTCGAACGGTGCTCTTCACGTCGCCCGCACGGGGCTGGATGCGCAGAACATGCGTATGCAGGTCATCGCCAACAATCTGGCGAACGTAAACACGACGGGCTTCAAGCGCGACCGCGCCAATTTTTCGACACTGGCGTATCAGTTGATCACTCAGCCGGGGGCGGCATCGTCGGCCGAGAATAAATATGCCACCGGGCTGAATCTCGGCACGGGCGTGTCGATCGACGGGACCGAACGCATCGCCACGCAAGGCACGATGCAGGCCACGGGCAATGCGACCGACATGGCGATCGAGGGCGCGGGCTTTTTTCAGATCACAATGCCCGACGGCCGCACCGCTTATACCCGCGATGGCAATTTCCAGCGGTCGTCCGAAGGTACGCTGGTGACTCAGGACGGCATGCCCGTCAGCCCGCAAATCCAGATTCCGGCGCAGACCACCAACATTTCGATTGGCGCCGACGGCACGGTCACCGCGACGGTCGCCGGGGCGACCGAACCGACAGAAGTCGGCAAGATCGAAACCGCCGGCTTCGTCAACGAAGCAGGGCTGCAGTCGATCGGCAATAATTTGCTGATCGAGACACCCGCATCGGGTGCGCCGCAGGTCGGCGCCCCGGGCATCGAGGGACGTGGCACGATTCGTGCTGGCTCGTTGGAAGCGTCGAACGTCAACGTCGTCGAGGAACTCGTCGACATGATCGAGACGCAGCGTGCTTATGAGGTCAATTCCAAGATGATCCAGGCGACCGACGAGATGCTGCGTAATGCCAACCAGCAGCTCTAAGGCTTTCGGCCTTGCTTTGCTGCTGCTCTCCGGAGCGGCGCAAGCGCGCAAGAAGCCTTTGCCCGATTACAGCCCGGCCTTGCCGCCGATGGTCGCGCCACAGGCGAGCCCGGGAGCGATTTTCCCGGGCGCGAGCTATGTGGCGCTGACCAATGGCGCGCGCGCCGGCGGCGTCGGCGATATCCTGACGATCGTGCTCGCCGAGCGCACCCAGGCGACCAAGGCCAATTCGGCGCAGACCGCGCGCGACGGGAGCTTGGGCTTGACCCCGCCCACGACCGGACCACTGTCGTTCTTCAAGCCCAGCGACATCGGCGCGGGCGGCAATCAGGCATTCAAGGGTTCCGGCACAGCGGCGCAATCCAACGCGCTGACCGGCGAGATCAGCGTCACCATCGTCGCGGTCCGCCCCAATGGCACCGCGCTGATCCGCGGCCAGAAGCAGCTGACGCTCAACCGCGGCGACGAGGTCATCCAACTGACCGGCATCGTCCGCTTGGCCGATATCGGCCCGGACAACCGTGTCCTCTCGACCCGCATTGCCGACGCCCAGATCGGCTATACCGGCAAGGGCGAAGTCGCGCGCGGCAGCAAACAGGGATGGCTGCAGCGGTTCTTCTCCGTGGTGAGCCCGTTCTGATGCGTGCTTTCCTCCTCCTCATCCTCGCTCTGATCGCGACGCCGCTTCAGGCCGAGCGGCTGAAGGATCTCGGCAGCTTTGCCGGGGTCCGCGGGAACCAGCTGACCGGCTATGGCGTCGTGGTCGGACTGGCAGGGACCGGCGACGACAGCCTCGATTATTCGACATTGGGCATCCGCGGCGCATTGCAGCGTTTCGGCATGACCGTTCCAGCGGGTTCCAACCCCAGCCTCAAGAATTCGGCGGCAGTGATCGTCACTGCCGATTTGCCCGCTTTCGCCAAGCCCGGCACCCGGCTCGATGTGACCGTGTCGGCGCTGGGCAAGGCCAAGTCCTTGCGCGGCGGCACGTTGGTGATGGCCCCGCTGCAGGGTGCGGACGGACAGGTTTATGCGATGGCGCAAGGCAACCTCGTCGTCGGCGGCCTCGGCGTCGATGCGGCAGACGGATCCAAGGTTACGGTCAACGTACCCAGCGTCGGGCGGATCGATGGCGGCGCGACGATCGAGCGTGCGGTCGAGACGGGCTTTGCCACCTCCCCCACCCTGACGTTCAACTTGGCAAATGCGGACCTGACCAATGCGGGCCTGGTCGCAGACTCGATCAACCGCTCGATCGGCAGCGGGATTGCGCGCGCCGTCGACGGTGTGTCGATCACGATCGCCGCGCCCGAAGGCGCCGAAGCGCGCACCGCGTTGATGAGCCGGGTCGAAAATTTGCTGATCACCCCGGCGGCTGCGGCGGCCAAGGTGATCGTCAATTCGCGCACCGGCACGGTGGTCATCAACGGCGCGGTGCGGATCATGCCCGCCGCCGTCACGCACGGGAAACTCACCGTCCGCATCGACGAAAAGCCGCAAGTGTCGCAGCCCGCGCCGTTCAGCAGCGGTCAGACCACTGTTACGCCGAACAGCCAGATCGTTGTTGAGGAAAAGCGCACCCCGGCCTTCATCATGAAGGGCGCCTCGCTGTCGGAAATCGTCGCGGCGATCAACCGTCTGGGCGTCGGGTCGGGCGATCTCGTCGCGATTCTCGAAGCGTTGAAACAGGCCGGTGCGCTGCAAGGGGAGCTGGTCATCCTATGACCCAGACCATTGCCGCAGCGCTGGCCCAAAACGCCGTCTCGACGGCCACCAAGGCCATCGACCCCGAGCTGAAAAAGGCCGCGGAGAAATTCGAGGCTGTGTTCATGCGTCAAGTGATCGGCGAAATGCGCAAAGCCAAGCTGGGCGACGAATTGTTCGGATCCAGCGCGACGGACAATTTCCGCGAAATGGCCGACGCGCAAACCGCCGACGCCATGTCGAAGCAAGGCGTGTTCGGGATCGGCGCGCTATTGTCGAAACAGCTCAATAAAGCAGTCGTCAAATGAGCGACCTGCTGAACATCGGCGCGTCGAGCGTCCGCGCCTATTCCAAGGCGTTGCAGACCGTCGGCGACAACATCTCGAACGCCAATACCAAGGGTTATGTCCGCCGCGACATCAACCTGACCGAGATGCCGTCGGGCGCCAACAGCCTGCTCTACACCGGCACCGTGCTGCCCAATGGCGTGCGCGTGACGGGCGTGACGCGCGCCACCGACCAATGGCTGGTGGCCGATGCGCGCACCGCTGGCAGCGAATCTGGCCGCTCGTCGGCCAAGCTCGCGCCACTGCAGGCGACCGAACGCGCGCTCGACGATGGCGGTTCGGGGGTTGGCAAGGCACTGACCGCCGCGTTCAACGCCGCCGACAGCCTCGCCGCCGATCCGACCAACACCACGCTGCGCCAAAGTTTCCTGTCGACGATCGGCGATGTCGCGACGACATTCGGCCGCACCGCCGCCAGCCTCGATCAGGTCAGTGCCGGTATCGGCCAGACTGCGTCGATCGGCGTGGACGCGGTCAATGCCGACGTCACCGCGCTGTCGCGCGTCAATGACGGGCTGCTCCGCGCGCGCGAGGGATCGACCAATCAGGCGGGATTGCTGGACGAGCGCGACAAGTTGCTCGACCGGATTTCCGCCACGCTGCCCGTCACGATCACCTTCGATGCCAAGGGTGCGACGACGCTGAAGGCGGGTAGCGACACGCTGCTCGGCGGTGCGACACGCACGACGATCACTGTCGCCCAAAGCACTGACGGCACGCTGAGCTACGGCGGCGTCGCGATTTCCGGTGGCAGCTTGGGCGGATTGGCCGAAGCGGCGACGCATGTTCGCGATCAGCGCGGCGCGCTCGACGCCCTCGCATCGCAGGTCGCAACGCAATTCAACACGACGCACGCGGCGGGCCAGGATTCGAGCGGCACCGCAGGTGGAGCCCTGTTCACCGGCACCACCGCCGCGTCGCTGACCGCCGCGATCACCGATCCGGCCAAGGTTGCCGCCGCGACGAGCACATCGTCCAACGGCAATGCGCTGGCCTTTGCCACCTTGCGAGGATCAACCGGCAGCGAAGCCGGTTTCACCGCGCTCGTCGCCAGTCAGTCTCAGACCGTCGCCGGGGTCACGGCACAGGACGCCGCCGCGACCGCCCGCCTGACCGGGGCCTGTTCGGCGCGCGACGATCTGAGCGCGGTCGATCTGGACAAGGAAGCCGGCGACCTCGTCCGTTACCAGCAGGCTTACGACGCCGCCGCCCGCATCCTGCAGGTCGCGCGCGAAACCATGCAATCCATCTTCGACGCCATTTAGGAACCCGACCGATGATCGCAGCCACCGGAAACCGGATGACTTACGAAATCGCCCGTCAGAGCCAGCTGGCGTCGGCGCTCGCCCAGACCCAGACAAGCATTTCGACCGGCAAGCGCATCCAGATGCCGTCGGACGATGTCGCGGCATCGACGCGCGTGTCGCGCCTGACGCGCGACGGATCGGATTCGACAGTGTGGTCGCGCAATCTGAGCCTCGCCCAATCGCTGGCGTCGGAAGCCGATACCGCATTGCAGAGTATGTCGGACATCACGATCCGCGCCCGCGAAACGATGGTCACGGCCAGCAACGGCACGCTGACCCCGGCCGACCGCAAGACCCAGGCGCTGGCGCTGCGGGCAATGGCCTCGGACATCCGCTCGCTCCGCGCGACGCAATCGTCGCTTGGTCAGCCGTTGTTCGCCGGACGAGATGCGATCGCCATCCCGGTCGCCGCAGGGCAATCGATCGTGCCCGTCGCGACCGCGGCCGACAGTTTCGGCACGCTCGATGCGCGCCTCGATGCGGCGGCCGCCGCCGTCGAGGCGGGCAACACGACGGCGATGGCCAGTGCGCTCGACGACATGAGCAATGCGGTCGACGAAGCGTCGGTGACTGTCGCCGATCACGGCATCCGTGCCGCGAACATCGACAAGGCCATCGACCGGCTGGATTCGCACACGACCGACATCAAGGTAGAAAAATCCTCGCTCGCGGACACCGACATCGTCTCGGCAACCGCGCAGCTCAACAGCCAGACGATCACTCTCGAAGCGGCGCAAGCAGCCTTCGCACGGATCAACCGGCGCACCCTGTTCGATATTTTAGGCTGATCCGCCCTCAAGAACCGGACGCTCCGGTCGTTAACCTAATCAGCAACGTCCCGTTTTTCCCCGAGGTCGCCACCAGCAATGTTCCCCATCGTCGGCCTTGTTGTCCTCATCGTGCTGGTCTTCGGTGGATTCGCGTTCACCGGCGGCAACCTCGGCCCGGTGCTGGAAGCGATGCCGCACGAAATGCTGATCATTGGCGGCGCCGCGGTCGGATCGCTGATCATCGGCAATTCCGCGAAGGATCTGAAGGCGCTCGGCGGCGGCCTGATGAAGGTGTTCAAGGGCCCGAAATACAAGAAGCAGGATTATCTCGACGCGATTTTCCTCGTGTCGCGCCTGATGAAGTTGCTGCGCACCGACGGGCCCGTCGCGGTCGAACCGCATATCGAGGATCCCAAGGCATCGTCGATCTTTGCCGACTATCCGCGCCTGTTGAGCGACAGCACGTTGATCCATTTGATCTGCGACACGTTGCGCCTGGTCGTCGTGTCGTCGGGCACGCTAGAGCCCTATGCGGTCGAGGAGGTCATGGATAACGCCGTCAAGGCGCACAACCACCATGCGCTGCGCCCCGTCGAATCGCTGCAGGGGCTATCCGACGCCCTGCCCGCTTTGGGCATCGTCGCCGCGGTGCTCGGTGTCGTGAAGACGATGGGCTCGATCGACAAGCCGCCGGCCATCTTGGGCGCGATGATCGGGTCCGCACTGGTCGGCACGTTCCTCGGCGTGTTGCTCGCTTATGGCATGGTCGGGCCGTTCGCCAACAAGGCAAAGAGCGTCGTCGAGGAAGACAACGCCATTTATCACGTGATCAAACAGCTGATCATCGCGTCGCTGCATGGGCACCCCCAGCCGCTGGTCATCGAAGCCGCGCGGTCGGGCATCGCCCATCACAATCAGCCGAGCTTTTCGGACGTGTTCGAAGGCCTGCGGGTGGCGACGAAGTGAAGGCCAACGCCAACAAACCCCGCCCGATCATCGTCAAGAAGATCATCGTCGACGGGCATGGCGGCCATCATGGCGGCGCGTGGAAGGTCGCTTATGCCGATTTCGTGACGGCGATGATGGCGTTCTTCCTGCTGATGTGGCTGCTGGGCGCGACCAACGAGAAACAGCGCAAGGCGCTCGCCGATTATTTCGCGCCGACTCTGGTCGCGAGCAAGCAGGATGCGGCAGGCTCGACCAGCTTTTTCGGCGGCGATTCGATTACGTCGGTCGACAAATACCCCAACCGCGCCGGGCAAACCGGCACGCGCGCGATGACGTTGCCGATGGATGCCAAGGGCGGCCCCAAGGAAGGCGGCGGACGCGATCAGGACCAGCGCCGCTTCTCCGCGCTGCAACGCGGCGTGATGGACCAGCTGCGCCGCAACCCCAGCCTGCGCAAGATCGCCGCCAATGTGCACTTTACTGAAACCCGCGATGGTCTCCGCATCGACCTGGTCGACGACGCCGAATTCGCGATGTTCAATATGGGCACCGACCAGTTGACGGCCCCGGCGGCAGGCTTGTTGAAGACCGTCGGCGAAGGCATTCGCGACCTGCCCAACGGACTGACCATTCGCGGGCACACCGACGCGACGCCGTGGTCGCGCGACCCATCGATGAACAATTGGCGGCTGTCGACCGCGCGCAGCGAAGCGACGCGCCAGATGCTCGCGATGCAGCAGGTCGCGCCCTATCGGTTCGTGCGGATCGAAGGGGTCGCCGACCGCGAGCCCTATGACAATAAGGACCGCTATAGCCCCAACAACCGGCGCATTTCGATCACCCTGACGTGGAGCGACGCGCAGCCTGGGCCAACGACTTAACGCCGTCCGCCGGCACGTTAACTGGCAAGTAACCCTAAGCGGCCATTTACCGTCCCAAGGCAAAAGGGGCGACGGGTCGATGGCAAGTACGGCGAGGCGGGTCGAAAAGACGCAAGCGGATGGCCAGATCGTCGGCGTCAGCGTCGCGATCGAGCAGGTCCGCGACCGCGTTCGCCGCGTCGGGCCCAGTTCCGCCCCGGTCATGATCTCCGGCCCGTCGGGCGCCGGCAAGGAAATGGTCGCGCGCGCCATCCATCAGGCCAGCCCGCGCGCCGCCATGCCGTTTGTCGCGATCAATTGCGGCGCGATCCCCGCCGACCTCATTGAATCCGAATTGTTCGGCCATGAACGCGGCGCCTTCACCGGCGCGGCGCAGCGGCGGATCGGGCGGTTCGAAGAAGCCAGCGGCGGGACTTTGTTCCTCGACGAAATCGGCGACATGCGCTTCGACATGCAGGTGAAATTGCTCCGCGTGCTCGAGGACGGCATGGTGCAGCGCGTCGGCGGCACCAGCGCGGTCAAGGTCGATGTCCGCATCGTCTGCGCCACGCACCGCGACATTCGCGACGAAATCGATGCCGGCCGCTTTCGCGAGGATTTGTATTTCCGCCTGAGCGTGATCCCGATCCACACCCCGCCGCTACAAGAGCGTCCCGAGGATATCGCCCCGATCATCGACCATTTCCAACGCAAGATGGGCGAACGCGACCGGGTGCAATTCGACCGGATGGCGATGGCCCGGCTGGAACTCCATGACTGGCCAGGCAATGTCCGCGAACTGCGCAATGTCCTCGAACGCGCGCGCGTCCTGTTTCCAGGGCACTCGATCGGCGGGGCGGAGATGGACGAGTTGCTGGGCCGTCCGCGCGCGAGCAACAATGTCACCTATTTGCGCGATGTCCGGCCGGATATCGTGCCGCCAGTCGCACCCAATGGCGACGGACCGATAAATTTGCGCGAGCTGATCGAGACCCTCGAATGCGAACGGATCCAGCATGCGCTCGACGCCGCCGACGGGGTCGTATCCGAAGCGGCGCGACTGCTGACGCTCAAGCGAACGACGTTGATCGAAAAGATGCGGAAGTATCGCGTCGCTTAGGCGCGGATGCTTTTCCACGCTTCGGCGAGGTTGCGGACGCCTTCGCTGATTTCCGCCACTGCCTTCGCATCGCCATTGCGCGCGGCGGTCAGGCGGCGCTGCATCTGGCGATAGATTTGCGCAAGGCTCGACGCGAGCGTTCCCGCACGCAGATCCAGCCCGCTTTCGAGCGCCGCGAGCAGCGCCACCGCGCGGCCGTGCTGGCCATGATGGACGACGCCGCCATTCGCCAGGCTGCGTCCCATGACGTCGAGGCTGGCGAGCAGTTCGTCGTACAGCAATGTGACCAACGCATGCGGGTCTGCCGAGCCGACGCGCCCGCCCAGATCGATTTCCTGATACCGCGACAGCGCTCCCGACGCCCTCACGAGGATTTGGTCCACAACGCGACCTGCTGGGTCAGATAACTCTGCGTCGCCTTGAACGCGCCGACTTTCGCATCGAGACCGGCATATTGCTTGGCCAGGCGATCCTTATACGCGCTTTCCTTCGCTTCCATCTTGGTGCGATCGTCGGTGGCCGTCGCCTGTTCGCGCGTCAGGCGGGTGCTGGTGGTGGTCAGCACACCCGATGTCGACAGCGCCGAGGATTTGATCGCGGCCAGTGCGCCGCCGATCCCCGGATCGGTGATGGAGGTATGCGTCGAATCGCGTTTGGGCACGAACACCGCGACGACGGCGTCGGGGTTGGCGGTGTAAGCCGTGTCGAACGTCGCCGAACTGAATTGCAGCGTCCCGTCCTTGAGCGTCTGGATGCCGATCGAGCCGAGCGAACCAAAGGCGCCGGTGCTGACCGTTTGCGACACTAGACTGGCGAGTTGGTTCGACAGCGAGCGCAGTCCCGGATCGCCCTTGGTCGCGGTCATCGCGGCGGCGAGATCGGTCTTGAGCGCGTTGTAAGCCCCGACGAAATCCTGCAGCGCGGACGAATAGGTCGCCTTGTTGTCCTGCGCGGTCAGGCGGGTGGTGCCTTCCTGCTTCAGGTTCAGGACGACGCCATAGACCACATCGTCGAGCTTGTTGCTCGGCCGGGTGTAGGTCACGCCATCGACGACGACTTCGGCATTCTGCGCGCCCTGCGTCTGCGTCATGCCCGCCGCGACATCCGAAAGGCCGGCATCGGTCGAGCTCAGGCTGAATGCTCCTGCCGACCCCGTCGGACCGCGCAGCACCAGCCGATAGCCGTTGCCGTCATTGACGACGCGCGCGGCGACGCCGGTGCCGGCATCGTTGATCGCGCTGGCAATGTCGTCGAGCGTACCGGTGCCCGAGGCGATCGGCACCGATTTCGCAACGCCGTTGACGGTCAGGGTAAAGCTGCCCGAACCCTGAATCGTCGTGCGGTCGGTATAGGAAGCCGACAGGCTGTTCTGCGCGAGCGCCAATTTGTTGACGGTTACCGCCGTGTCGATGCCTAGCCCCGACGAACCGGCGACTGTCGCCGCATCCAGGACGTTGGCGTTGCTCATCGACAGCGCGGCCTGAAGCGTGCCGCCCGAGACCACCGCCTGAAGCGATGTCGAAAAGGCTTCGAGGTCGGAGCGCACTAGGCCAACCGCGCTGATGCTCGCCTTGGATGCGGTGTCGCGCGCGTCGAGCTTGGCGACCTTGGGATCGCGTGACGCGGCAGCCAGGTCGGTGACAAGCTGGGTCACGTTGAGACCGGAGCCGAAGCCAAGGCTGTTGACGATGTTGGTGCTGGTGGTGACCATGTCTCTATTACGTCTTTTCGAGGCGCGTCTTAAGCCTCGGGACGGCCGCGTTCGTCGAAGCGCTTGCCCTCAGGCACCGCGACCAACGGCTGTGCGCGCCCTTCGGACTGCGCCTTGTCGAGATTGAAGACGAAGGCGAGGATGGTCGCGACCGCGAGATACAGATCGGCCGGGATGACGCGGCCTGCGCGCGTCGTGAAATAGATGGCGCGCGCCAGCAGCGGATATTCGAGCAGCGGCACGTTCGCTTCCTTGGCCAGCGCCTTGATCGCCTGCGCGGTTTCGCCGCGGCCGCGTGCCACGACGCTCGGCGCCGCATCCTTGCCGGGGCGATAGCGCAGTGCGACGGCGAAATGCGTCGGGTTGGTTAGGATGACGTTGGCTTCGGTCACCGCGCGGCGGGCGGAGCCGTTGAGCAATTCCTGTCGCCGCTGTTTTTGCATGCCCTTGGCTTCGGGGCTGCCTTCGGCTTCCTTATGCTCCTGCTTAACCTGTTCCTTGGTCATGCGCAGCCGCGCCTGGCGCTGGCGATACTGAACCACCGCGTCGATCCCGCCGATCACCATCAAGGCGAGCGTCAGCGCCTCGATCAGGCGGATAAGCGTCCCGCCCGCCAGCGCGGCGGCGGTGGCCGGATCGAGCCGGGCAAGGCCGAGCATCGTGTCGAGCTGGCCGTTGAGCGCCCACCATGCGGACGCGGCGAGCAAGGTCACCTTGAGGACCGATTTCCACAATTCGGTCAGCCCCTGCATCCCGAACATGCGCGACAGGCCGGCGAGCGGATTGAGCTTGCCGGGCTTGACCGAAAACGCGCCGGGGCGAAATCCGAGCGAGCCGAGCATCGCGGGAGCGGCCACGGCGGCGAGGATCGTCGCGCCGAACAGGGCGAATAACGGCGCGATGGCATTGGAGGTGACCGCCAGCGCGCGGCCGCCCGGCGCGAAATCGGTGATGTCGGCGGCGCTGAAACTCAGTCCCGCGCGCAACACATCCTGAAGATGGCCCATGGTCCAGCCACCGCCGACCGCGATCCATCCGGCGCAGGCGGCCATGATCAGGGCGGTGCCGAGGTCGCGTGACTGGAGAACATCGCCATCGCGCGCGGCATCGGCCTTGCGTTTGGCGGACGGTGCCTCGGTTTGGCTGTCGCGATCGGGTTTGTCGGACATTTACAGCCCCGCGATGACCCGCGCCTGATCGAGACCGAGATCGAGCGCATGTTCGATCGCCATCGCCAGCACGGGGACCGCTAACGCCATCAACCCGAGGCCCGCGAGGACGGTCACTGGAATGCCGACCGCGAACAGGTTCAGCGCCGGCGCGGCACGCGTGACGACGGCCATGGCGATCTGGACGAGGATCAGTACCGACACCACGGGCAGCGCGACGGTCGCGCCCGCCGCGAACATCAGCCCGCCGAAATCGGCCAGCCCGTGCAACGCCTGGGGCGTCAGCCACGACACGCCGGGCGGGAGCGAGCGGAAACTGCCCATGACGATCTCGATCAGCGCGAGGTGTCCGCCCGAGCACAGGAACAGCACTCCGGCGAGGAGGTTGAGAAACTGGCCGATCGCGGTCGAGCTGTGGCCCGAGGCCGGATCGTTCATCGACGCGAAGCCGAGGCCCATTGCCGAGCCGATCGATTCCCCCGCGATCAATGCGACCGCGAAGCCGATCTGCAGCGCGAAGCCGAGAGCGAGGCCGAGCACGACTTCGCCCATCATCATGACGATGCCGCCGACCGAGAGAATCGCATCCATCGACCCGTCGAAATGCGCCGCGCTGCTGGCCGGAACGCCGACGGCAAGCGCGAGGATCACGCGGACTTGGACCGGGATGGCCGAGGCGCCAAAAATCGGGGCGGCGAGCAACGCCGCGCCGGGCCGTAGCATCGCCAGCATCAGCGTCAGCAGCATCGGCTGAAGCTGCGTAAGCGATGTCGGGATCATCGCACCAGTTCGGGGATGCGCGCGAAGATATCCTGTGTGAAATCGGTCAGCAGCACGAGGATCGCACTGCCGAACAGGATGATGACCAAGGCGAATACGATCAGTTTGGGGACGAAGGTGAGCGTCGCTTCGTTGATCGAGGTCGCGGCCTGAACCATGCCGATCAGCACACCGACGACGAGCGTCGGAATGAGCAACGGCGCGCAGGCCAGCATCAGGATCCACATCGTGTGCGACGCGGAGGCAACGAAGAAATCGGCTTCCATGATGCTACCTGACGAACGAACTGGCGAGGCTGCCCATGGTCAGCGCCCAGCCATCGACCAGCACGAACAAGAGCAACTTGAACGGCATCGAGATGATCGTCGGCGACAACATCATCATGCCCAGCGACATCAGCGACGAGGCGACGATCAGGTCGATGATCAGGAACGGCAGAAAGATCAGGAAGCCGATCTGGAACGACGTCTTCAGCTCCGACGTGACAAACGCGGGCAGCAGGATCGAGAACGGAATATCCTCTGCCTTGGCCACCGGCTGAACCTTGGCCAGCTTGGTGAACATGCGCACATCGGCCTTGCGCGTCTGCGCCGCCATGAAGTGGTGAAACTGAACGCCCGCACGGGCAATGCCCTCGTCGAGCGTGATCTGGTTGGCGTTATAGGGTTTGAGCGCGGTTTCGTTCACCTGCGTCAGCACCGGCTGCATCACGAACAGTGACAGGAAGAGGCTCAACCCGACCAGCACCTGGTTCGGCGGGGTCTGTTGCAGTCCCAGCGCCTGTCGCAAAATCGACAGCACGATGATGATGCGGGTGAAGCTGGTCATCATCAGGATCAGCGACGGCAGCACCGTCAACAGGCTCATCAGGATGAGAATTTGCAGCGAGAGCGACAATTGCTGCCCGCCTGCGATCTTGCTCAGCGCCGCGGCGGGGCCCGGCGTGCCGATCGGCGCCGGTGTCGCAGTGGCAGGGGCGGTGACCTGCGCCACCACCGGCAGCTGCGTCGTCGGCGCGGCTTGCGCAAAGGCGCTGGCCGGCACGAACAGCAGCAGGATCAGCAGTGCCAAACGCACGAAACTAGGCATCGGCGAAGTCGCCATTGCCCTCGGCGATCAGCGTGATGCCGTTGCGCGATGCGGACACCAGCAGCGTGCGTCCGGCGAACTCGACGACCGCGAGCTTGGTGCCTTGGGCCATCGGGATCGCATCGACGATTTTCACCGCGCGTTCCTGTTTACTGAGGCTCATCATCATGCCGCCCTGGGTCTTCTTCCACAGCCATAGGCTACCCCAGGCGATGGCACCGATCAGCGGCACCATGATCAACAGGCGAATGATATATTCGGTCATGTCAGACGCGCCGGTCGAGGCCGAGCAACGCCGCGTCGGGCGCCGCCACTTCGACGCAACGCACGCCATAGCGCCCGTCGACGGTGACGATTTCGCCCCGGCCGATCAATGTGCCGTTGGCATAGATTTCGAGCAGGTCGTTGGCCTGGCGGTCGAGTTCGACCACGCTGCCTTCGCCCAGTTCGAGGAGTTCGGCGAGGCGCAGCGATGCACCGCCGACCTCGACCGACACGCGCACCTTCACACCGCCCAGCAGCGCGAGGTTGCGGTCGGCGGCGCGCGCGCGCGGCAGATCGGCTTCGATCGACAAATCACTCACCGTCCAAATCCTCCTTCCATCCGCTCCAGCCTGATGGCGGCGCGGCCATTTTCTTCACCGATCGTGCCGTGCCCGACCACGCGTCCGCCCACGCTGAGCGGGACAGTGGCGGGCAGCAGCACGGGGATGACGTCGCCCGGCGCGAGACTGAGCAGGCGTTCGAGCGAGATGTCCGGGCGCGACAGCACCGTGCGCACCGGGAAACGCACATCCATCAACGCGCCCTGCATCGCCCGCTTCCACACCGGCGACACGTCGCGCGCGGGCCGCACGTCGCTGTGCAGGCCGGGCAGCCGGTGCAGCGGTTCCTGCGGCACGGCAAAGGTCAGCGGCCAGTCGATCCCGGCACCGTCGGTGACGGTAAATTCCAGAACTGCCAGCGTCTCGTCGAGTGCCGCCGCCACGGGCTTGGCCACGGCGTGTCCGGCATCCTCGACCCCCGGGGAGAATTTCCCGACATCGCTCCAGGCCGAGGCGACGACCGGCGCCAATGCCGCGCCCAGCGAGCGCAGGCTGCGGCGTTCGGCGGGGGTGAATTCGCGCGCCTCACCAGCACACACGCCCTCGCCGCCGAAATAGCGGTCGATCGCCGACACGATCAGCGCGAAGGGAAAGGTGATTGTCGCGGAAGCAAAGATTTCGGGAATGGCGAACCGGACCCAGGCGTGGCTCGCGACCTGTTCCTGCCATGCGTCGTGCTTGGCCGGGCGGACGGCGACGCCCGAAACGCGCACTTCCATGCCGTAACCGGGCAGCGTCTGCGCGAGGCCACGCGCGAGGCGTTGCGCGACGCGGTCGAGTCCGGGAACTTCCCCCGGCGGCAGGCGCGGCGCGTCGAGCGTCGCGCGCTCGAACGTCCGCTCGGCGACTGCCGTCATTGCACCACCAGATTGCTGAAATAGACGTTGTCTACGCCGCCAAAGCCTTCCTTTTCGCGAAGGACTCCGTTGATCGACTTGGTCAGCAGGCGCTGGAGCATCTGCTTGCCTTCGGGCGTCGCCAGCACTTCGGCCTGCTGGTCCGACAGGACCATCAGGATCGCCGAACGGATCGGCACCATCTGGCGCTCGATATTGTCGCCGACACGGCTGTCGAAATAGGTCGACAGGCTGATGCTGATCTGGGCGAAGCCGCCACCGTCGGCGAGGTTGGCGGTGAACGCCTGTTCGATCGGGTAATAAGCGACTTCGTACTTCTTGGGGTCGGGCTTGATGGTGTCGCTGGCGGCGGCGACGGTGCCGACACGACGGGCCGGACCCTTGCTCACCTCATGGCCGTCGCCTTCGGCCGCCGCTTCGTGGGTTTCGGCGCGCAGGACGAGCTTCGGCCGATTGGGGTCCTCATGCGATTTTTCGGTGGTCGAGCCGCCGAAATACATGCCGGCACCGGCGCCACCGCCGGCGAGCAGCAACGCACCGCCACCGATGAGGATGAGTTTCTTGCCCTTTTTCTTGGGCTTCGCTTTCGGTTCGTCTTCGCTGTCTGCCATCGTTCGCCCGTTCAGGCGAAGCGACCCATCCGCTCCGCCACTGTGTCTTCAGGGCTTGCAGCAAGCTCCGTGCCAGCCGGGGCGGCGACCTCGATCAGATGGTTAAAAAATGTCGGCGGACGGTGTCCGGCCTGATCCTCACCGGCACTGGTCAGGCTGAACTGCACCAACGGGACGCCTTGCGCTTTCAGCCCGTCGACCATTTGCTGGCGCGCATCGGCGATCATGTTGCGCGCCTCGGGCGTGTGCGTCGTCATGCTGACGCTTAACCCCGCCGCATGCCGTTCGACCGCGACGTCGAGCGCGCCGAGCGACGGCGGCAGCATGCGGAAACGGACCCGATCCCCTGCCCCCGCGCTCTCGGCGATATCGCGGCTCAACCGGTCGAGCCACGCCGCGTCGCGCGCGGTATCGACCAGCCGATCGAGCGAAGCGGCGGCGCGATCCGGCTGGGCGACGGTCGCGACGGCGGTGTCATTGGCTGTCATCAGATCGGCGGGCAGCGACGGTGCGGTCACGAGTGCAGCCAGTGCGCCGGGGTCCGTTGCGGGAATCGGCGCGCGCTTGTCCGCTTTGGCCGACACATCGTCCAGGCCGAGACGGATGCTCGCCGCCTTCGATGGAACGAGCGCCGGTGGCAGCTGCGCGAAAATGAGGTTGGGAAGGCTTAACGGCGCGGCATCGTCCTTCGGGTCCTCCGCCGGCTTGTCGTCCGCTTTCGCCGGGTCGGCAGACTTGGCGGCCGTCTTCCCCGGCAGCGCAGCGCCGGGCAGCAAACTGGTGCGGAGCGACTGGAGCAATGCCTCCAGCGTCTGGTCGGGCGCGGCATTTTTCGCGAGCGCCTTGTCGTCGGCTGGCGGTGTCGCAGGCGGCGTCTCGGCGGCATCGGCCTGGTCCGCCGTGTCCATCAACTTGTCGAATTTGGCGGCGTCCTTGGACGCGGGACTTGCCGGGTCGTTCGCCTTGGTGGGCGCGGACGATGCGGTGGCGGTGGCGAGGGCGACGGTCATCGGCTGCGCACCCGGCGATTGACGGCCATGGCGCGCAGATCGCGCTGGCGTTCTTCCTCGGCGCTGCGGCGTTCGTCGAGGCGGGTGATGCGCCGCTCAGCCAGTGCCGCGTGGATGCGGTCCGACTGCGCGGCGGCGGCGGCATGCTGCGCCGCGCGCTGATGCGGGACCAGCGATTTCTGGGCGAGGTCGAGGCGCTGGGCGAGTTCGCCCATGATCACCAGATCCTGCGCGCGGGCAAAGCCGGGATTGGCGCTCAGCCCCTGGCGCAAACCGAGGATGCGACTGGAAATACCGGCCAGATGCTGTTCCTTCTGTTCCGCGCTGGCGCTGGCGGCGGCGGCCATCATGTGCTGGATTTCGCGCGCGCGGATCAGGCGCTGGCGGCGTGCGGCGCTGCTCATTGGCCGAAGCTTTCGACCAAGGCCGCGCGGGCTGTCGGCAAATCGACACGGCTGTCGGCGGATTGGCGCATGAAGTCGAGCAGCTCGGGTCGGCGGGCAATCGCTTCGTCGAGCAACGCGTCCGACCCAGAATTATAAGCGCCCATCAACACCAGGTCGCGATTTTCCTCATAGGCGGACCATAGACTCCGCATTCGCGACGCGGCGCGAGCGTGTTCGTCATCGACGATGTCGGTCATCACGCGCGACAGCGAGCGCCCGATATCGATCGCGGGAAACACGCCTTGTTCGGCCAGTGTGCGCGACAGCACGATGTGTCCGTCGACGATCGCACGCGCGGTATCGACCACAGGGTCTTCGGTATCGCCGCCATCGGCGAGCACGGTGTAGATCGCGGTAATCGACCCGCCGCTGCGCTTTTCGCCGCCCGCACGCTCGATGAGCCGCGGGATGAGGCCGAGCGCGGACGGTGGATAACCCTTGATCGTTGGGGGTTCACCCAGCGCCAGCCCGATCTCGCGCTGGGCGTGGGCCACGCGCGTGAGGCTGTCGATGAGCAGAAGGACGCGCTTGCCCTCCGACCGAAAGAATTCGGCGATGGCGGTCGCGCGCATCGCCGCGCGCAGGCGCAGAAGTGGCGGATGGTCGGCGGGCACCGCGACGACGACCGCCTTGCGCTTGGCTTCGCCGGTCAATTTGGTTTCGAGAAAGTCGCTGACCTCGCGGCCGCGTTCGCCGATCAGGCCGACGACGATCACGTCGCAATCCGCGCCGCGCAGCATCTGGCCCATCAGCACCGATTTACCGACGCCGGAGCCTGCGACGATGGCGATGCGTTGCCCCTCCCCGCCCGTCAGCACCGCGTTGACCGCGCGCACGCCGAGGTCCAGCGGCTTGGTGATACGCGCCTGATCGAGTGGGTTGCGCGGACGACCGGCAAGCGGCCAGCTGAGCCGCATCGGTGGCAATGCTCGCCCGTCGAGCGGTTCACCGCGCGCGCCGATCACCCGGCCGAGCAAGTGCGAGCCGCAACCGACCTGGCTGGCATGGCCATCGGGTTCGACAAAGCTGCCGGCACTGACCGGCACGCCGTGATCGAAAGGCGCGATCAAGCTGTGCTCGCCGCGAAAGCCGACGACCTCACCCTGAATCGAGGCGCCGTCCGCACCGATGATCTTGGCCCCGCCGCCGAGCGATTGGCCGAGGCCGCTGGCTTCGAGGACGACGCCGTCATGCGATTTGAGGATGCCAATGCGGCGCGGGCGCGTGTCGATGCTCAGGCCGTCGAGCACCATCGCGGCGGAACTGGCGAGGCGCCCGCTCATGCCACCGACAATTCGGTGCGCAGCCGCGCGAGATTGACCGGGACGCCATGTTCGACCCAGCCGTTCGAGCATTCGACGCGGATTTCGCCGCGTTGCAGCGTGTTGTCCGGAATGATCGCGCAACCGAGCTGGACGTCCATCAACAACGCCGCGTCTTCGGGATGCAGGCGCAAGCGGCGCTGGGCATCGGTTTCCTGAATAAGTTCGACCGCGCGCGATACCTGCGCTTCCAGCCAGGCGCGATCGGGAATCGACTGGCCGACCAATTGGGTCAGCAGCCGTTCGACCGCATTGGCGATCAGCACGGCGAGTTCTTCGCTGGGTTCGGACTGCAGCGTCTCGGCATTGCGGATCAGGTCGAGCAATTGTTGGCGTTCGGTGGCGAACAGTTCCTGCGCCAGACGCTGTCCTTCGGCGAAACCCATCGCGAAATCGTCGTGCGATCCGTGTGCGACGCCACCGGGTGCGGGTGCGGCTTCGAAATGGCGCGGCTGGAATCCGCGGCGTTGGGGCAGGACGTCGAGGAGGTGCAGCGGGGTCATGTCAGACATAGTCGTCCCCGCCGCCACCACCGCCGCCGCTGCCGCCGAGTTCGAGTTCGCCTTCGTCGGCCAAACGGCGCGCAATGGCGGCGATCTGGCGCTGGGCGTCCTCGACTTCGGTGCGTTTGGCGCGGCCTTCGCCCAATTCGTCGCGAATACCGTCCGCCGCGCGCCCCGACAGGCTGGCGAGCATCTGGTCGGTCACCGCCGCCGGTGCACCGCGCAGCGCCATGACCAGAATCGGCGTGTCGACGTTGCGCAACAATGTGCCCATGCCCTTGGGATCCAGGGCCAAAAGGTCCTCGAACGTCAGCAGGCTTTCCTCGATCTTCTGCGCAATCATCTTGTCACGCTTCTTGATGGCCTTAAGTAAACGGATGTTCGTCGACTTCGGCAACCGCGTGACGATTTTCGCCGCGCCGCCACGGCCGTCTAGCCCGATGCTCGCCGCCTTGGCCGGGACATCGGCGTAATGGTCCAGCACAGCCTCGAGGTCTTCGAGGGCGCGGGCATTGATCTGTTCCAGCCGCGCGGCGCGGAGCACGAGGTCGCACTGGCGATCCTCATCCAGCCCCTCGGTGCACTTCGCTGCGATTTCGGGCGTCAGGCAGACGAGGATTAGCGCGCTGACCTGCGGGTGTTCGTCGCGCAAGGCGGTGGCGATGGCATCGTGATCCATCCACCGCAGCCGTTCGAGCACGCTGGCACAGCCGGTCGGCGCGATTTCGGCGAGGACGCTGTCGGCGCGGACATTGCCGACGGCGGCGGTGAAGAGCGAGCGCACGCGCGGTTCGGGATCGATACCCAGGCTCGACGCGGCACGATTGCGATCGACAAATATGTCGAGCGCGGTGTCGATTTCGACCGCGGAGGCGCTGGCGACGTCGAGCATCGCACTGCCGACGCGGCGCATCTGATCGGGGTCGAAATTCTGGACGATGGCGGCAGCGTCTTCTTCGCTGAGCAAGGTCAGCAGGATCGCCACCGCGCGATCGCCCCCGAGCGGCCCGATCGCCGCACCACCCACATCAAGCACGCGCGCCGTCCTTCAGCAGTTCACGGACGACACTGGCGGCCTTGACCGAATCCTGACGCACAAAGGCGCGGACCAAATTGGCCTTGGTTTCGTAACTGGGTGCCGCCTCGATCATTTCGAGAGTGATTTCACGCTGTGGCGCGCCGGTCACCTTGAGCAATTCGCCGGCGATCTTGTCATTTTCGACGGTGCGCGCTGCGCGGTTCTTCATCATTTTCTTCAGCGGACGTCCGATCAGGAAAAAGGCGAGCAGCGCACCGAGGATCGCCAAGACCTGGCGAACCACCGGCATGAACCAGGGCGCTTCGTAAAAGGCGGGCTTGACCTCGGCAGCCTCGATGAACGGCCGCGCCGCGATGGCGACCGTGTCGCCGCGCGTGGCGTCGAAGCCGATCGCGCCTTTGACCAGGCTGTCGAGCTGCGCGATCTCGGCGGCGGTGCGCGGCTTGGCGCCCGCCTTGATCGCGACCGCGACCGACAAGCGCTTCAAGCGGCCGACCGGCTGGTGCGTTACCGAAATCTCGCGGCCGACATCGAACGAACGATTATAGTTTTCCTCGCTCGAAGCCGGGGTTGTTGCTGGTCCGGCGGCAGTTGCAGCCACCGGTACAGGCGGCGTGGTCGAAGCGGTGGCCGCAAGGGGCGGGGTATTCGACAACGCCCCTGGAATACCGCCAGCGGCCGGACCGTTTGCGCCGCCAGCAACGGTGCGAACCCCGACTTCGCTGCGCAACGCACGATCGTCCTTGGGATAGCTTTCACGCGTCGATTGGCTTTCCGACAGATCGAGATCTGCGTGAACTTCGGCGGTGTAGCCATCGACCCCGACCAGCGGGGACAGCAAAGCGGCGAGCGAGCGACGCGCGCGCGCCTCGATCTCGTTTTGCAACGCCATGTTGCGGTCGTCCATGCCGTCCGCCGCCGAAACCAATTTGCCGCCCTGATCGACGATCGATACGTCTTCGGCATTAAGGTCGGGCAACGACGACGCGACCAGATGCTGGATCGCGCGCACCTGTGCGGAGGTCAGGTCGCGATTGGGCTGGAGCGTCAGCATCACCGATGCGGTCGCCTTCGGCTCGTCACGCAAAAACGGGCTGGGGTCGGCGGAAGCCAAATGGACCCGCGCCGATTTGACGACGTCGATCGCCTCGATCGTGCGACTGAGGTCAGCCTCGCGCGCGCTCTTGAGGGTCTCACCCTCGACCGCGCGGCTCGCGCCCATTGGCATCGCGCTCAATTGCGACGCGGCGGACGGCGCAGCCTTGGGCAGTCCCTGGCCGGCGAGCAGCATGCGCGCGCGGTGATAATCGCTGTCGGCAACCGTCACCGCACCTGTCGAAGAATCGACATGATAGGCGATGCCGCTGGTATCCAGCGCACTGGCCACCGCCGCTTTGTCTGATTCCGGCAGGCTGTCGAAAACCGGACGCTGTGCCGGTGTTTGGAACGTGAACCACGCCGCGGCGGCGATGGCCAACGCGCCGATGCCGCCGATCGCGGGCAAAGCGCCGCGTACCGCCGGCTGATCGAAGAATGAGCGGACCGGGCGAAACCGGTCGGTCATGGTGAGGCGCGAACCCGTGACGGGCATGGGGATGAGATCGGCCATATATTATACCGGCATGTTCATGATGTCGCGATACGCACCGAGCAGCTTGTTGCGGACCTGCAGGGTCGCTTCGAAGCTGACCGACGCTTTCTGCCGAGACAGCATCACGCCGACGAGATCGTTGGTCTCGCCGCGTTCATAGGCTTCGGACGCCTGGGTCGCCTGTGTCTGTTGCGTGTTCACGGCTTTCACCGCGTCCATCATGGCGTCGCCAAAGCTGGCGGCCCCCGCTGGTTGCGTGCCCGGACGACCCGCGGCGCGCTGAAGCGCGTCGTTCTGGGTGAGGATGTTCGCCCGCATCTGCAGGAGCGAGGAGGAGGAGACTGGCGTCATGCCAAACGGGGCAAGCACAAACTATGCCAACGGGACGGTAACCAGATTTTTATTGGTCGCACTTAATCAGGTTGAGCGGCGGTCGTTACCGCTGTCGGACCGCAACTCCATCGTCGGGGGGCGCCGTTGGCGTTAGCGCCGGAAAGGACTATGTCATGACTGTCATTACCACGAATGTCAGCGCGCTGCGGGCTCAGAACGCATCGCGCATGGCCAACGATCAGACCGCCACCGCGATGGCACGTTTGTCGAGCGGCAAGCGTATCAACAACGCGAAGGACGATGCCGCCGGGCTCGCCATCGCCACGCGTATGGAGGCCAATGTTCGCGGCTTCACGCAAGCTTCGCGCAATGCCAATGACGGCATCTCGCTGGCGCAGACTGCGGAAGGCGCGCTGTCGGAAACGTCGAACATTCTGGTTCGCATGCGTGAACTGGCTGTGCAGTCGGCGAACGGCACGCTCACCTCGAGCGACCGTACCGCGCTGCAGGCGGAAGTTACGCAGCTGACCTCGCAGATCGGCGACATTGCGACGCGCACCAACTTCAACGGCACCTCGCTGTTGAACAACGCGTCGACCAGCATCAGCATCCAGACCGGTGTGGCCAGCGGCCAGACGGTTTCGATCGCTATCGGCGATATGCAGGCAGCCGCTCTGGGTGTCGGTTCGCTCGACCTCAGCACCGCGTCCGGTGCCTCGGGTGCCCTGTCGACGCTCGACACTGCGATCAACACCGTTGCGGCGCAGCGTGCCAACCTCGGCGCGGTTCAGAACCGCCTCGAAAGCACGGTCAACAACCTTGCGTCGTCGGTCGAAAACCTGTCGGCGTCGAAGAGCGCGATCGAAGACACCGATTATTCGGTGGAAACGACCAAGCTCGCATCGTCGCAGATCCTGGCGCAGGCATCGACCGCGATGCTCGCCCAGGCGAACCAGAGTCAGCAGGGTGTGCTGAGCCTGCTCCGCGGTTAATCTCCCCGCATTGGGGGGTCAAAGACAAGGCGTCGGGGTTCGTCCCCGGCGCCTTTTCTTTGTGGCGATATGGGTAACCGTCTGTAAACCATCATCGCGCACAAAGGGGTTATGAATACCCGTCTGACCATGCGGCAATCGCAGACGCTGGGGATGAACCAGCAGCAGCAGCAATCGCTGCGGCTGCTGCAGCTGTCGGGTCAGGAACTCGAAAAAACACTGATTGATGAAGCCGAGCGCAACCCGTTCCTCACCATCAAGGATGCTCGCACGCAGCGGCGGGCGAACGGGCCGGCAACATCGGGCGACTGGCTGGATAGTATTGCCGCGCCGTCGATGTCGCTCACCGCACATTTGACCGCGCAGGCGGATTTGCTGCCCTCGACCGACCGCGCGGTGGCTTATGCGCTGATCGGTTTCATCGACGATACCGGCTATCTGACCGAGCCGCCTGCGCAGCTCGCCGATCGGCTTGGCCTGTCGCACGACGCGGTGCTCGACATGCTCCACGTCGTGCAAAGTTTCGAGCCGACCGGCGTAGGCGCGCGGAAGCTGGCCGAATGCCTGTTGTTGCAGGCCGTCGAAGCGGGCGAAGCCGACGACGCGATGCGCGCGCTGCTCGACAATCTGCCGCTGCTCGCCGAGGGACGGCTAGGCAAGCTGGCGAGGCTGTGCGGCGTCGACGATGCGGCACTCGGTGAATTGATCCGCGTCCTGCGCTGTTACGATCCCAAGCCCGGCCTCGTTTTTTCGCCCGCCGACAATGGCTGGCTCAATCCCGATATCATCGTGCGCGCCAGCCCCCAGGGTTGGCGCATCGACCTCGCCTCGGGTGCGCTGCCGACGGTGACGGTCGTCAAGGATGCGACTGCCGTCGCCGCCAAATGCCGCAATGCCGACGACAAGAACTGGCTGAGCAATTGCGCCAACGATGCGCGCGCCTTGGTCAAGGCGGTGGCACATCGACAGCGCACCCTGTTGTCGGTCGCCACCGCGATCCTCGAGCATCAGCAAGCGTTTCTGAACGAAGGCGTGGCGGCGCTGCGCCCCCTGACCATGCGCGAAATCGCCGACGAGTTGAGCGTTCACGAATCGACCGTCAGCCGCGCGGTGGCCGGCAAATCGCTGAGCTGTCCACGCGGAACGTTCGAACTGCGGTTCTTTTTCGCGTCCGGCGTGGTCCAGCAGGATGGGGAGGCGGCATCGGCGGCGACGATCAAGAGCCTGATCAAAGCGCTGATCGCCACCGAGACATCGGCTGCGATCTTGTCCGACGATGCTCTTGTCGAACGGTTGCGCGCGCAAGGCTATGATATCGCGCGGCGGACGGTTGCGAAATATCGCGAGAGCGTTGGGCTGGGCAATTCGAGCGAGCGACGCCGGGCCAACATTTTGCGCGGGGCAACCGGTCAGGCGTTGCGCGCCGCCTGATCTTAACGCGCGGGCGGATGTTCCAACTGGTCATCACCGCCCAGCGCGCGATATAAGGCGGCGACGTTCGCGGCCCGCGCCAGTTCGGTCGTCACCAAGCTGCGCCGCGCCGTATACAGAGTGCGTTGCGCATCGAGGCTGGCGAGGAAGGTGTCGATCCCACCTTTGTACCGTGCATTGGACAGATACGCATTGTCGACCGTGGCGGCGACCAGATCGCGTGCGCCGCGTTCCTCGTCACCCAAAGTCGCGCGGCGGGCAAGCGCATCGGCGACTTCGCGGAACGCCGTCTGGATCGTGTTCTGGTATGTCGCGACCGCCGCATCGCGCCCGGCCCGTGCGACGAGCAGATTGCCGCGATTGGCGCCGCCATCGAAAATCGGGAGCGAAACGCTGGGCCCGACCGAGTAGTTGAACGCCCCGCTCGAAAATAGCGAGCTCAGCCCGGTCGAGGCAAAACCAAGCAGACCGGTGAGCGAAATGCGCGGGAAAAATGCGGCGCGCGCTGCGCCGATCCGGGCGTTGGCGGCACGCAGGCGATATTCGGCAGCGATCACATCGGGACGGCGCAACAACACGTCTGAGGAGAGTCCCACGGGGGGCGGCACGACCGACGCCAATGCGTTCTCAAGAGTCGCGGGCAGTTCTGCATCGTCCACCGGCCCGCCGACTAGGAGCACCAAAGCGTTGCGGTCCTGCGCCACTTGCGCGGTCTGGCGCGCGAAATCTGTGTCCGCCGTCTTTTCGATGGTCAGCGCCTGGTCGAGGTCGGTCCGCGGCGCGACGCCGCCCTTCAGCCGCGCACGGGTGATCCGCACGCTGTCGGTCGCCGCGCGCCGCGTGTCGTCGGCGATGGACAATAATGTGCGATCGGCCGCGTACGTAAACCATGCCTCCGCAACGTCCCCGACGAGCGTCACACGGACCGCGCGCGCGCCCGCTTCGGTGGCCAGATATTCGTCCAGCGCGGCGCGGCTGAGTGAACGCAACCGGCCAAACAGGTCCAGTTCAAAGGCGCTGACGCCGAGATCGACGCTGTAATTTGTTCGTGTAGCACCGCCAGTGCCGACCGATGTGCCGGTGCCGGTTCCGCTCGTCGTTGTACTGCTCGAACCATAGCGCCGGGTGACCCCGCCGCCGAGATCGACTTGCGGCAATTGCGCGGCGCGCTGAACGCGATATTGCCCCCGCGCGACTTCGACGTTGGCGAGAGTCGCGCGCAGATTCTGGTTGTTGACGATCGACCGCTCGATGAGCGCGAGCAGGCGCGGATCGCGGAAGATCGCGCGGCGATCGAGCGGCGCGGCAACGGCATCCGCCATCGGCAGTGTGCCGGGAACAGCGGGTGTCGGTTGGACATATTTGGACTCGAGGCTGCAGCCGCCGAGCAGCGCCAAGAGCAATATTGCACCCCTCATGCGGTCGCCTCGGCATGACGGCGGCGCTTGAACCAATGCCCGCTGAACAACGACCTCACCAACACATAGAATAACGGCACGAGGAAGATCGCGATCGCCGTCGCGGTGATCATGCCGCCGATCACCGCGGTGCCGATTTCGACGCGGCTTTTCACGCCCGCCCCGGTGGCAATCGCCAGTGGAAGCACGCCGAAGATAAAGGCCAGACTGGTCATCAGGATGGGGCGCAGGCGGAGGCGCGCGGCCTCGACGGCTGCATCCACGGCGGTCTTGCCGCCTTTTTCGGCCTGCTCGGCAAACTCGATAATCAGAATCGCATTTTTCGCGCTGAGGCCCATCGTCGTCAGCAGGCCGACCTGGAAATAGACGTCGTTTTCCAGCCCGCGCAGGACGACGGCGAGTGCGGCACCGACCAGCCCGATCGGCACGATCAACAACCCCGAAATGGGGATCGACCAGCTTTCATACAAAGCTGCGAGGCACAGGAAGACGACGATCAGCGATAGCGCATAGAGGTATGGCGCCTGCCCGCCGGTCAATCGTTCCTGATAACTCAGGCCCGACCAATCGACCGATGTGCCGGAAATCTGCCCGGCCAGTTCGGCGATACGGTTCATCGCGTCGCCCGAGCTCTTACCTTCCGCGGCCTGACCGTTGAATTCGTACGACGACACGCCGTTGAAACGCGCGAGCGTCGATGGCGCGGTCTCCCACCCGACACGCGCGAACGAAGTATAAGGCGCCATCTGCCCCGCCGACCCGCGCACCGACCACAAGGCGAGATCTTCGGGTCGTGAACGGTATGGTGCATCGCCCTGAACATAAACGCGCTTAACGCGGCCACGGTCGACGAAATCATTGACGTAACGTCCGCCCCACGCCGTCGCCAGCGTGTCATCGGCAACCGCCGAGGTGATCCCCAGCGCGCCGAGCTTTTCGTCATCCACCGTCACCCGAAGGTTGGGATTATCCTCGAGCGTGCCCATGCGCACCGACGCCAACGCCGGATCGTCTTTCGCTTCGGCAAGCAATTTGTCGCGCGCCGCCTTGAACTGTTCGCGGCTCAGGCCGCCGGTGTTGAGCAACTCCATCGTGAAGCCGTTCGACTGGCCGAGGCCACGCACGGCGGGCGGCGACAAGGCGTAGAATTCGACGTCGCGCAATTCGTGACCGATCGCGCCTGTCGCGCGCTTGGTGATTGTATCGACGCTGTTCTTGACGCCTTTGCGGTCGCTCCAATCCTTGAGAATCACAAAGCCGCGTCCGGCATTCTGGCCGCTGCCCGCCTGCCCCTGGCCGGCCACGGTATAAACGCCGTCAACGACGTCACTCATCTTGGTCGAGAAATATTTCTGGATCGCGTCGGCTGCCGCCAGCGTACGCGACTGCGTGGCGCCGGGCGGAAGCGTATATTGCAACTGCGCGCGGCCCTGATCCTCGACCGGCAGGAAGCTGGTCGGCAGCCGCCAGAATATGACCACCAGGAGGACAAGGAGCAACCCATAACCGATCAGCGACCAGCGCGGCGCCTCGATCGTTTTTGCCACACGGTCGCGATAACGGTCGGACATCCGCCCGAACCAGTCATTGAACCGGTCGCCATAGCCATGCAGTTTCCCTGCCCAGCCCCGCGAATGCGCGTCGTGATCTTCGCGCTTCAGCAAATTGGCACATAAAGCGGGGGTCAGGATCAAGGCGACGAGGACCGACAGCACCATCGACGACACGATGGTAATCGAAAATTGCTTGTAGATCACCCCGACCGAACCACCGAAAAATGCCATCGGCAGGAACACCGCCGACAACACCAAAGCGATGGCGATCAGCGCCGTCTGGATCTCACCCATCGATTTGATTGTTGCCCCGCGCGGATCGATATCGGGTTCTTCGGCCAGCACGCGCTCGACATTCTCGACCACGACGATTGCGTCATCGACCAGCAATCCGATCGCCAGCACCATACCGAACAGCGTCAGCACGTTGATGCTGAAACCGAACAGCGCAAGGATGCCGAACGTCCCGAGCAACACGACCGGCACGGCGATTGCCGGGATCAACGTCGCGCGCCAGCTTTGCAGGAACACGAACATCACGATGACGACGAGGACGATCGCCTCGATCAGCGTGATCACCACTTCCTCGACCGACAATTTGATGAAGCCCGTACTGTCGACCGGGTAGATATATTTATAGCCCGGCGGGAAGGATTTGGCCTTCTGCTCGACGACCTTGCGGACGAGTTCTGCGGTCTTCAGGGCGTCGGCACCGGGGGCGAGCGACACCGCCAGACCCGAGGCGGGATAGCCATCGTACTTACTGACCGTCGAATAATTTTCGGCGCCCAATTCGACGCGTGCGACATCGCCGAGGAGAACGCGGGCGCCGCTGGTTTGCGACTTGAGGACGATCTGGCGAAACTGTTCGGGCGTGGTCAGGCGCGACCGCGATGTCACGGTCGCGTTGAGCATCTGTTCCGGTCCGGCAGGTTGCGCCCCAATCGAGCCGGCGGCGACCTGAGTATTCTGGGCCTGGATTGCGGTGACGATATCGCCAGGGTTGAGCTGCACCGCCGCCAGCTTGATCGGGTCGAGCCAGATTCGCATGGCATATTGCGCGCCGAACAAATTGATATCGCCGACGCCTTGCGTCCGGCCGATATCGTCCTGCAAATTGGATACGAGATAGTCGCCAACATCGATCGGATCGCTCCGCCCGCTTTCGTCGTAAACGGCGACGATCAGCAGGAAGTCCGGGTTCGATTTGGTGACGGTCAGGCCCTGTTGCTGAACCTGTTGCGGCAAGCGGGACAGTGCCTGCTGGACCTTGTTCTGCACCTGAACCTGCGCGATGTCGGGATCGACGCCCTTACGGAACGTCGCGGTGATCGTTGCCGAGCCCGACGACGACGAAGACGAACTGAAATAGATCAGCCCGTCGATGCCGGTCAGTTGCTGTTCGATAACCTGCGTGACGCTGCTTTCCAGCGCTTCGGCCGACGCACCGGGATAGCTGGCGCGGACATTGACGCTGGTTGGGGCAATGTCGGGATATTGTTCGACCGGCAGGGACATGATGCCGCCGATGCCGCCCATCATGACGATGATCGCCAGCACCCAGGCAAAGATCGGACGATCGATGAAGACGCGCGAAATCATCGTGCGCGTGCAGTTCCCGTTTCGCCCGCCGCGCGCGGACTTGGCTTGCTGCCCGCCGGCACGGCCTTGACCGCCGCGCCGGGCTTCGCCTTGCCCAGGCCTTCGACGATGACCTTGTCACCGGGCTTCAATCCCGCCGTGACCAGCCATTTGTCGCCGATCGTGCGGTCGGCGGTAATTTCGCGAAGCACCGCTTTGCCGTCCGCACCGACCAACAGCACGGTGGCGACGCCGCGCGGGGTACGCGTGACACCCGCTTGCGGCACCAGGATCGCGCTCGGCGCCGATGCTTGGGTAATCAGGGCGCGGACGTACATGCCCGGCAGCAACAGGCCCTGCGGGTTGGGCACGCGCACCCGCAGCGTGACCGATCCCGTCGTCGGATCGACCATCGCTTCGGTGAATTGCAGTGTGCCGGCATAGGGATAAGCGCTGCCGTCTTCGAGCGCGATCTTGACCGCCGCCGTCGCTGGCACTGCACCATTGCCCGCGAGCGAACGGCGCAGCGCGAGCAAGTCCGCGCTCGATTGCTGGATATCGACGAACATCGGATCGAGCCGCTGAATCGTGGTCAGCGGATCGGTCTGATTGGCAGTGACCAAGCCCCCGGTCGTGACCAACGAGCGGCCGATCCGCCCGGTGATCGGCGCGGGCACGCGCGTAAAGCGTAAATTGACTCGAGCGGTGTCGAGCGTTGCACGTCCGACCGCGACCTGTGCCGCCGCTTGACGCGATTGCGCGGCGGCATCGGTGTAATCCTGTTGGCTGATCGCTTCGATCTTGGCGAGCGGGGCATAGCGCGCCGCCTTGGTCGCCGCCGCACTGCGTGTTGCCTCTGCCGCCGCGACATTGGCGCGCGCCTGTTCGGCGGCCGCCTGATACAGGCTCGGGTCGATCTGATAGAGTGTCTGCCCCTCGCGGACGATCGCGCCTTCGGTGAATTGCCGCGCGCGGATCACGCCCGAAACTTGGGGGCGAACTTCCGACGTTTCGAACGCTGCGGTGCGACCGGCCAGCGTGACCGGGAGCGAGACGGCCTGCGTCTGCACGACGACATAGCCGACCTCGGGAGTCGGCGGCGCCTTACGCTTGTCGCCGCCCGAACAGGACGCCAACGTCGCGCCCAGCGCACAAATCATAATTACCCGCATCGGTGCCTTAACTGCTCAGACGGCGAAAGGTTCTGTCGTTCGTCGGCGCTGATAGCGCAAGGGTCGGATCGCACAACCGGCCTTGCGCCGTCGTGAACGCATTTCCGAGCGGCTTCCCAGCATTCGGGAGAGTGACTAATGGGATTCGAGCGATTTTGTCCAAGGTGCAGTTTGGGCCCAATAACCGATGACGCACATCTATCGATGCGCTCTGGAACAGGGATGGCGACATGAAGGTTGCACTCATCGCGATTCTGTTGGGTGCCAGCGCTGCGACCGCCGAACCACCTGTCTTGAGCGCGGTCGATGCGGTCGATCCGTTTATAGGAACTGGCGGTGAGGGACATACATTCCCGGGTGCGGTCGCGCCATTCGGAATGGTACAGCTCAGCCCCGATACCAATACCAGCTGCGCGATCCGCGATTGTTACAAATGGGCGGCGGGCTATCGCTACGAAGACAGCGCGATAACCGGCTTTTCGATGACCCATTTTTCGGGCGCGGGGCATAGCGACCTAGGCGACTTTCTGGTCATGCCCGCGGTCGGAGCTGACGATGCGGTCAAGCTGGAGCCCGGCGAGCCAGGCACCGGATATCGCTCGCGGTTCAGTCACGACGGCGAGATCGCGACGCCCGGCTATTACGCAGTCAGTCTGATCGACAGCGGCGTCCGCGCCGAACTGACCGCGGGGACGCGCGTCGGGGTGCAGCGTTTCAGTTTCCCGGCCGGCGCGCCGGCGCATCTGATCCTCGATCTGCGGTCGAGCATCTACAATTATCCGGGCAAGATCCTGTGGTCGACGGTCCGGGTGATGCCCGACGGGACGATCACCGGCATGCGTGAGACGCGCGGTTGGGCGCCCGCGCGCAAATTATGGTTCGCGATGCGCTTTTCCGCGCCGCTGACCGGGCATTCGTTCCTCAACAAGGAGGACAAGATCCCATACCGCGGATTCCAGGGTCCGGGGCGCGGTGACGATCATGTCGATCAGCTTGCCGGGCGCGCCTTGGTCGCGCGACTGGACTTCGGCCCGCTGCAGGAACCGCTCGAAGCGCGCGTGGCGATTTCGGGTGTCGACGAGGCAGGCGCGCTCGCTAATCTCGTCAGCGAACCGGGCGATTTCGACACGATCCGTTCGGCCACCCGCAAGGCATGGCAGCAGGCTTTGGGGGCCGCCGAAATTCAGGCCACGCCGGCGATGCGCAAGACGCTTTATACCGCGCTCTATCACAGCCTGATGGCACCGAGCGTGATGGGCGATGCGGACGGACGCTATCGCGGGCCCGACGATCAGGTCCATCTAGCCAAAGGCTTCACCTTCCACTCGACCTTTTCGCTGTGGGATACGTTCCGTGCCGAACATCCGCTGCTGACGCTGATCCAGCCAGAGCGGCGCAATGCCGACTTCGTCAATTCGCTGATCGCCAGTCAGCAGGTGAGTCCGTTCGGCATTCTCCCCGTCTGGCAATTCCAGGGGCGTGAGACATGGACGATGATCGGCTATCACGCCGTTCCGGTCATCGCCGACGCCTATATGAAGGGGATTGGCGGGTTCGATGCGAAGGCGGCGCTCGATGCGATGGTCGCGAGCGCCGACTATGCGCCCTATGGCGGGCTGAACGAGTATATTGCGCACGGCTACGTGCCGATCGACCGCGAACCCGAAGCCGCGTCGAAGACCGTCGAATATGCCTATGACGACTGGACCATCGCGCAAATGGCGCGGAAAATGGGCCGCAAGGATATTGCCGATCGCTTCGACAAGCGTGCGATGAACTGGCGCAACAGTTTCGACGCAAAGACGGGTTTCCTGCGCGCGCGGAAAAGCGACGGGAGCTTCCGCGTGCCGTTCGATCCGACCGCAATCAATTATGGATCGGACTATACCGAGGGGAATGCGTGGCAATATTCGTGGTTCGCGCCACAGGATCAGGGCGGGTTGATCCGCATGCTCGGCGGCGACGCGGCGACGGTCAAGAAACTCGACGCGATGTTCGATTTCGACAATTCGAAACTCGATTACAGCCACGCCGAGGACATTGCCGGGCTGATCGGCCAATATATCCACGGCAACGAACCGAGCCATCACGTCGCCTATCTGTATAACTATGCCGGCCAGCCTTGGCGTACGCAGGAGCGCCTCGTCCAGATCGTTGCCAGCCAGTACAAGCCGACGCCCGACGGCCTGTCGGGCAATGACGATCTGGGTCAGATGTCGGCGTGGCTGATGTTCACCGCGATGGGTTGCTATCCGGTGGCGCCCGGCAGTGGCGAGTACGTCATCGGGCGACCGTTCGCGAACCGCATCGCACTGCATCTGCCTAACGGACGAAATTTCACGATCATCGCCGACGGACTTTCGGGTGCAGCGCGCTATGTCGGGCGGGTCACGCTCAACGGGCGTCCGCTCGCCCGCGGGTTCATCCGGCACAGCGAGATCGTCGCGGGTGGCGAGCTGCGCTTCACGATGGCGACGCAGCCCAACAAGATTTGGGCGACGTCAAAGTCCGCCAGGCCTTTCTCCGCCACCGGCTATTGATTAGCAGGACGCGCAGAGGGAATTGAATGAGCGAGTTTAAAGCAGCCGTTGCCGAACAGCAGTTCGTGCTCGAGCATATCGTCAATCTGGCCGAGCTTGGCGTCGATGACGACATCATAGAAGCCGTGCTGTCCGGCGCAGGCGAATTCGCCGCGGGCGAATGGGCGCCACTGGCGCGGATCGGCGACACCGAAGGGCCGCGCTGGAGCCCCGAAGGCGTGACGATGCCCAAGGGCTATCGCGAGGCCTATCAAGCCTATGTCGCGGGCGGATGGGGCACGATCGGCAGCCCCGAGGCACATGGCGGCCAAGGCATGCCGTTCGCTTTGTCCGCGGCGGTGCTCGAAACGCTGGGCACTGCGAATATGGGTTTCGCGCTCGCCCCGACGCTGACTGTCGGTGCGATCGAGGCGCTGGCCCATCACGGATCGCCGGAGCAGCAAGCCTTGTATCTGCCCAAGCTGGCGACCGGCGAATGGACCGGGACGATGAATTTGACCGAGCCACAGGCCGGGTCGGATGTCGGCGCGCTGCGCTCGACCGCCACGCCTCGCGGCGATGGCACCTTCTCGATCAAAGGCACCAAGATCTTCATCTCGTTCGGCGATCACGACATGGCGGACAATATCGTCCACCTCGTCCTCGCCCGCACGCCCGATGCGCCGGCCGGGACCAAGGGCCTGTCGCTGTTCCTCGTCCCCAAATACCGCCTCGATGCCGACGGCAATCCCGGCGCACCGAACGATGTCCGCGTCGTCTCGATCGAACACAAGATGGGTCTCCACGCCTCCCCCACCTGCGTTCTCGCCTTCGGTGAGGAGGGTGGCTGTATCGGCGAGCTGATCGGCCCCGAATTTGGCGGCATCCGGGCGATGTTCACGATGATGAACAATGCGCGATTGAACGTCGGGCTGCAGGGCGTGCAGGTGGCCGAAGCCGCCACGCAACGCGCCTTGGCTTTTGCCCGCGAACGCATCCAGAGCCCTCGCGCCTCCGCCCCCGGCGCGGGGTCCGTCGCGATCGTAGAACACCCCGACGTTCGCCGCATGCTGTTGCGGATGCGCGCGCAGACCCAGGCGGCGCGGGCGCTGGTCTATCTCGCCTGCGGACAGGTCGATCGCGCCAACGCCGGCGACGCCGAGGCCAAGCTGCGCCTCGACCTGCTGACCCCGCTGGCCAAAAGCCATGCGACCGACCTCGGCAACGAAGTCGCCAGCATCGGCGTGCAGGTCCACGGCGGCATGGGCTATATCGAGGAGACCGGGGCCGCGCAGCATTTCCGCGACGCGCGGATCACCCCGATCTATGAAGGCACCAACGGCATCCAGGCCGCCGATCTGGTCGGACGCAAGCTCGGCCTCGACAATGGCGGCGCGTTCCAGCGGCTGATCGCCGACATGCGCGCCGATGTCAGCGACCCCTTGCTCCGCGATCTGATCACGGGTTGCGAAGACATCGCGCGCAATTTGCTGGCCGCCGACATGGACGATCGGTTGGCGGCGAGCACGCCATTCCAAACGATGCTGTCGGTGGCGGTGTGCGGCTGGCTGATGGCGCGCGAACATGCCGTCGCCGAAAGCGGCACGACGCCATTCCTGCGCGCCAAGGCCAGCGTGACGCGTTTTTATCTCGAGCAGATCGTGCCCGAGGCTTTGGGCCTCGCCGCCGCCGCCTCGGCCCCTGCCGCGCGACTGTACGAACTGGATGCCGAGACGCTTGCGGCCTGAAGCGGGCCGCGCCGGTTGACGCGAAGCGCCGCCTTTGGCCATGACGACGCACGAAGCCGGGGACGCAGGGGACGACCGGAAAAAGGAGTTATCGAGCCCGATGAACGGTACGGCTGCACTGCTGGTGATCGACGTGCAGCGGGGGTTCGACGATGCCGCCTGGGGGCCGCGGAACAACCCCGGCGCGGAGGAGAAAATCGCGCATTTGCTGGAGTTTTGGCGGGCCGGCGCGTGGCCAATCATTCATATCCATCACGATTCACCGCATCCCGCCGGGCGTTTTCGCAGCGACGCATCGGGACACGCGCCCAAACCGGAAGCGATCCCGAGGCCCGGTGAGGCGGTGTATAAGAAGCAGGTCAACAGCGCCTTTATCGGCACGACGCTGGAGGCGGATCTGCGCGCCGCGGGAGTCACGACCCTGGCGATCGTCGGGCTGACGACCAACCATTGCGTATCGACCACCGCGCGCATGGCGGGCAATCTGGGGTTCGAGACATTCGTCGTGTCCGATGCCACCGCCACATTCGACCGCGCCAATCTCGACGGGTCGATCCGCCCGGCGGAGCAGGTCCATCAGGCGGCGTTGAGCGATCTGCACGACGAATTCGCGCAAGTGGTCACAAGCGACTGGATCATCAACACGCGATCCGGCGGGACCCGGTGTGACTGATCGATTGCGCAGCGCAGATCTGGTCGAGCATCGCGTCAGCCGCGGGGTCGGCAATCCGGAGTTGATGCGCGCCGCGCTCGCGCTGCACGACAATGATCTGGCGGTTGCCGAGCCAATTCTGCGCAGCCATTTGAAGGCCGATCCGTTCGACGTCACCGCGATCCGCATGCTGGCCGAACTGGCGGGGCGGATCGGGCGTTACAAGGACGCCGAAACGCTGCTGCGCCGCGCGCTGGAACTGGCGCCCGAATGGGAAGCGGCGCGGGCCAACCTCGCCACCTGCCTGTATCGCCAGAACCGTCCCACCGAGGCGATCGACGAACTGACGCGGCTGTTGACCGACGACCCGGACAATATCGCGCATGCCAATTTGAAGGCGGCGGCGCTCGGCCGCGTCGGCGGGTTCGACGAAGCGATCGCGCTGTACGAACAAGTGCTGAAAGACGCACCGAACCAGCCGAAGGTTTGGATGAGTTACGGGCATATGCTCAAAACCGTCGGGCGGCAGGCCGACGGCGTTGCGGCCTATCGCCGCGCGCTGTCGATTGCGCCCGCGCTGGGCGAGGTGTGGTGGAGCCTCGCCAATCTGAAGACGGTGCGGTTCGGTGCCGACGATCTGGCGGCGATGGAGGCGGCGCTCGGCCGCGACGATATTTCGGACGAGGACCGCTTTCACCTCGACTTCGCGCTGGGCAAGGCGCGCGAGGATTTGGGGGACCATGAAGCGAGCTTCGGCCATTATGCGGCGGGCAATGCGCTGCGGCGGACCAAGATCGTCTACGATGCCGACGAGACCGAGCGGTTTGTCGATCGGTCGATCGCGCTGTTCACGCCCGAGTTTCTGGCGGCGCACAGGAGCGATGGCTATCCGGCGCCGGACCCGATCTTCATCGTCGGCATGCCGCGCGCCGGATCGACGCTGGTCGAGCAAATCCTGTCGAGCCATTCGCAGGTCGAAGGAACGTCCGAACTGCCCGACATTCCGGCGCTGGCGCGAGTCGAGGGGTATCCCGAGAATTTGGCGACGCTGTCCGCCGCCGACTTGCGCAAATTGGGCGAGAGTTATCTCGCGCGCGCTGCCATCCAGCGTCGTACCGACAAGCCGTATTTCATCGACAAATTGCCCAACAACTGGGCGCACACAGGTTTCATCCGGCTGATCCTGCCCCGGGCAAAAATCATCGATGCGCGGCGGCATCCGCTCGCGTGCTGTTTCTCCAATTTCAAACAGCATTTTGCGCGGGGTCAGGCGTTCAGTTACGATCTGACCGACATGGGGCGTTATTACCGCGACTATTTGCGGTTGATAGCGCATTTCGACATGGCCGATCCCGGCGCGGTGCAGCGGGTGAATTACGAAGAACTGGTCGACGATCTCGACGGTCAGGTCCGCGCTTTGCTCGACGCGCTCGATCTGCCGTTCGAGGAGGCTTGCTTGCGCTTCCATGAAACCGACCGCGCAGTGCGCACCGCTTCGTCCGAACAGGTGCGGCGGCCGATTTTCCGCGACGGTGTCGATGGCTGGCGCGGGTTCGACCCGTGGTTGGGGCCGTTGCGCGACGCGCTGGGTCCGCTCAACACCGCTTGATTGTTGCAACAACGTCACAACCGATGCGGCATCGCACAATAAAGGCCTATAACCGGTTGACGCTCGGGCCGTCCGGACTCACCCTGACGTTCGATAAAGGGAGCCGCACGATGTCCGTCACCAAAGTCACGCTCGCCGCCACATTGCTGGCATCGGTCGCAATCCCGACGACGGTGATGGCACAGAACGCCGCCAGTGCGCCGGCGTCCTACGAAGGTGAATCGGAAATCATCGTCACCGCGCAAAAGCGCGAGGAAAGCCTGCAAAGCGTGCCGATCAGCATTCAGGCGCTGAGCACGAAGAAGCTCGACCAGCTCGGCATTTCGAATTTCAACGAATATGCCCAGCAGCTGCCGTCTGTGTCGTTTCAGACGTCGGCGCCCGGGGTCACCAACGTCTATATGCGCGGCGTCGCATCGGGCGGCGACGGCAACCATTCGGGATCGCTGCCCTCGGTCGGCGTCTATCTCGACGAACAGCCGGTCACGACGATCGGCGGCACGCTGGACGTCCATGTGTATGACATCGCCCGGATCGAAAGCCTCGCGGGTCCGCAAGGCACGCTTTACGGCGCCTCGTCCGAAGCGGGCACGATCCGCATCATCACCAACAAGCCGGTGCTCGACCAGGTCGAAGGCCGCGTCGATGGCGAGGTCAACAGCGTCCATTCGGGCGGCGTCGGCGGCAAGCTGGAAGGCGTCATCAACCTGCCGTTGTGGGACGCAGCGGCATTGCGCGTCGTTGGTTATTACCAGCACGACACGGGGTTCATCGACAATGTCGCGGGGACGCGCGCGTTCCTGCCGCAGCCCGGCGGGATCACCGTCAACAACAACGCGTTGGTCAAAAAGAATTTCAACGACACCGATACCTGGGGCGGGCGCGCCGCGCTGAAGATCGATCTCGACGACAATTGGACGGTGACGCCGACGATCCTGTATCAGGATCAGCGCACGCACGGCGTCTATGGCTATGACCCCAGCGTCGGCGACCTGAAGGTCCAGCATTTCTTCCCCGATTACGGCAAGGACCGGTATCTGCAGGGTGCGCTGACCATCGAGGGCAAGCTGGGCAATTGGGACCTGACTTACGCCGGCGCGTATCTCGACCGGAAACGGTCGTCGTCGTCGGATTATACCGATTACGCCGAAACCTATGACTCGCTCTATTCGAGCGTCGGCGGCGTCGCCGGTTATTTCTATTTCCAGAATGCCGCGGGCCAGACGATCGATTCCCGCCAACGCGTGTTCGGCAGCGACCATTTCAAGAAGACCAGCCAGGAATTCCGCGTCGCCAGCCCGCAGGACGAGCGCTTCCGCGTCGTCGCCGGGCTGTTTTACCAAAACCAGTCGAACCTGATCCATCAGGATTATTTCGTGCCGAACCTCGCCGCGAACCTGTCGGTCAACGGGCATCCGGGCACGCTGTGGCTGACCCAGCAAAAGCGCGTCGACAAGGATTATGCGGCGTTCGGTGAAGCGAGTTTCGACATCGTGCCGACACTGACGCTGACCGGCGGTGCGCGCGGGTATATTTACGACAATTCGCTGATCGGGTTCTTCGGATTCGGGCGCGATCCGAACGGGCCGCCGTACAATGCGGCGGGCAGTTCGCGCACCGGCGTCGCCGGATGTTTCAACACCGACGGATCGACGGTGCGCGACAATCCGGGCGGCACGTTGATCGGTGCGGCGGTCCCGGGTGGACCGTGCACCAACCTCGGGACGTTCGTGGGCAACGGCAAGATCGTGCCCAAGGAGACGCAAGGTCAGGGCTTCCTCCACAAATTGAACCTGACGTGGAAGCCGAGCCGCGACCTGTTGCTCTATGGCACCTGGTCGCGCGGCTATCGTCCGGGGGGCATCAACCGGCGCGGCACGGTGGCGCCGTATGCGGCGGACTTTTTGACTAATTACGAAGTCGGTGTGAAGACGACCTGGCTCGACGGCAAATTACGCATCAACGGGGCAGTGTATCAGCAGGACTGGAAGAATTTCCAGTTCGCGTTCCTCGGCGCGAACAGCTTCACCGAGATTCATAACGGCCCCAACGCGCGTATTCGCGGGGTCGAGGCCGATGCCGCGCTCAATCTCGGCGGGCTGTCGCTGACCGCGGCGGGATCGTACACCGATGCCAAGACGCGGAATAATCTGTGCGCGCAGAACGACACGACGTGCACGGTCTATCCGACGCTGGGCAGTGCGGCGACGGGGGCCGACTTCATCGCCTCGCTCGCCGGGCGCAGGTTGCCGATCACGCCCAAATTCAAGGTCAGCGGGACCGCCCGTTACGGCTTCCCGCTGGGCGGCGACATGAAGGGGCATGTGCAGGCGAACGTCGTGCATCAAAGCTCGGCCACGTCGGATGTGCGCGACCGGGCCGTCCAGACCGGGACCGGAACGATCTATAGCCCCGCGGATCAGCTGGGCCGCCTTCCCGCCTACACGCTGACCGATTTCACCGCGGGGGTCGATTTCGGCGCGAACAGCCAGTTCTCGATCGAAGCGTTCCTCAACAATGCATTCGACGAGCGCGCGCAGATCACGCGTTTCTCCGAATGCGGATCGTGCCTGCGGACGTATATCGTGCCGTTCACGCCGCGCACGTTCGGGTTGAGGGGCGGCGTGAAGTTCTGAGCCAGACCGACCGCCCCTTCGGCATCTGGACGGCGAGCGCGCTCGTCGTCGGGAGCATGGTCGGGTCGGGTGTGTTCCTGATCCCGGCGCAACTGGCGCCATATGGCTGGACCGGGCTCGTCGCATGGGGTGTGGCGATCCCGGGCGCGCTGCTGATCGCCTATATCCTGTCGGAGCTGGCCGCCGCGCGGCCGGGGGCGACCGGCGCGGTGGCCATCGTCGGCGAAGGTTTGGGGCCGCTGCCGGGCCTGATCATCGGCTGGAGCTATTGGGTCGCGGTGTGGGCGGTCAATGCGATCATCGCGCTGACGGCGGTCCGATACCTCGCGCGGTTCGTGCCCGAATTGACGGCGACGCCGCTGGCGACGGCGCTCGGCGCGACGGCCTTGGTGTGGGCGCTGACGGCGCTGAATCTTGGCGGCGCGCGCGGCGCGGGGCGGTTTCAGGTCGCGACGACGCTGCTGAAGCTGTTGCCGCTGATCGCCGTAGTCCTGATCCTAATCGGCCTTGCCTTCGGATCGTCCGGCCAGTTTTCCGCCAGCCCGCACACGCCGTTTTCGGGCGGCAGCCTGAGCACCGCGCTGACCCTGACCTTCTTTCCGCTGGTCGGCTTCGAATGCGCCAGCCTTGCCGCCGAGCGGGTGCGCGATCCCGCGCGAAATATTTTGCGCGCGACCCTGTTCGGGACGGCCCTGACGGGTGCGTTCTACTTCGTCATCTCGAACGGCATCGTGTTCGCGCTGCCCGAAGCGACGGTCGCCGCCGCCGATGCGCCGGTGGCGATGTTCGTCGAAATATTCTGGGGACGCGGTGCGGGGCTGATCATCGCCGCGTTCGCCGCCATCGCGGCGATCGGCTGCCTCAATGGCTGGGTGCTGATGCAGGGCGAGTTGCCGCTGGGCATGGCGCGTGCCGGGCTGTTGCCGCGATGGTTCGCGCACACCACCGGTCGTGACGCGTCCGCGCGGAGCGTGTTGCTGGCGAGCGGGCTGGCGAGCCTGCTGATCCTGTCCGGGACGATTCCGGGCATGGAGAATGTGCTCAACTTCATGCTGCGGCTGACCACCGCATCGACGGTGTGGCTGTATGCCGGCGCGTGCGTTGCCGCGTTGCGACTGGGCATCGCGCGCGTTCCCGCCGCGATCGGGCTGGTCTTTTGCGCGTGGGTGCTGGCGGGTGCGGGGGTCGAGGCGGTGGTGCTGAGCATCGCGCTGATGCTCACCGCGGTGCCGCTTTACTGGCTACGCCCGCGCGAACAGGCGGCCTAGCAGACTCCGGTCACGCAGGATTTCGTGCGCGGCATTGTGGCCCGGCGCGCCGGTGACGCCGCCGCCGGGGTGCGTGCCCGAGCCGCACATGTAGAGCCCTTTGAGCGGCCCGCGATAATCGCCGTGGCCGAGGACCGGACGCGCGGCCCAGAGTTGGTCGAGCGTCATGTGGCCGTGCATGATGTCGCCGCCGATCAGCCCGAATTTGCGCTCCAGATCGAGCGGCGAGTGGATTTGCGTCGCGATGATCGATTTGCGGAAATTGGGGGCGTGTTTGGTGACGGTGTCGATGATCAGGTCGGCAGCAGCTTCGCGTTCGTCGTCCCAGTTTCGGCCGTCCGGCAATACGGGGGCAAATTGCTGGCAGAACAGCGAGGCGATGTGCTGCCCGGGAGGGGCGAGGCTGTCGTCGACCGACGTGGGCAGCTTCATCTCGACGATCGGTTCCTTCGACCAGCCGAACGCCTTCGCGTCGGTGAATGCCTGGTCCATGTAATCGAGCGTCGGGGAAATGATGATCCCGGCGGTGTGGTGTTCGGCCTTGTCCTTGCCCGGCAGGACGGTGAAATCGGGCAGTTCGCTGAGCGCGACGTTCATGCGGAAGGTGCCCGACCCAGCCTTGAAGCCGTCCATGCGGCGGGCGAATTCGGGGGTCAGGTCGCTGCGGTCGATAAGCTGGCGGTAAAGCAAAGCGGGGCCGGCGTTGGAGGCGACGATGTCCGCCGCGATTTCCTCTCCGCTTGCGAGTTTGATGCCGGTGACCTTGTTGCCATCGACCAGCACTTTGGCGACTGGCGCTTCGACGCTGATCTCGACGCCTGCTTCGACGCAGGCCTCCGCCATGTATTGGGTGATCGCACCCATGCCGCCGACGCTGTGGCCCCACATGCCCTTTTTGCCGTTGATCTCGCCGAACACGTGGTGGAGCAGGACATAGGCGCTGCCCGGCGTGTCGGGGCTGGCATAATTGCCGACGACGGCGTCGAAGCCGAATGCGGCCTGGATGTACGGGTTTTCGTACCAGCTTTCGAGGAAGCCGCGCGCCGATTTGACGAACAGGTCCATCGTGTCGCGCTGTGCCTCGAGGTCCATTCCGGCGAGGCGTTTGCCCTGAGCGGCAGCGGCGATGAGCGCGCGCAAACCGCCGCCGACATTGGGGGGGGTCTTGAGTGCCATATCGCGCAGGACTTCGGCGACGCGTTCCAGCGCTTCTTCGTATTTGGGGAAGGTGTCGGCGTCTCTTTGGCTGAAGCGGGCGAACTCCGCCTGCGTCCGCGCGGTGCCGCCGCCGAGTTTGAGATAGCCATTGTCATGCGGGAAGAAGTTGCTGATCGTGCGCTCGATGATCCGCCAGCCGCGTTCGTGCAGGCGCATGTCCTTGATAACCTTGGGGCGCAGCAGGCTGACCGTGTAGCTGGCGGTCGAATTGCGGAAGCCGGGGTGGAATTCCTCGGTCACCGCCGCGCCGCCGACGATGTGCCGCCGTTCGAGCACGCGCACCTTCAATCCGGCGCGGGCGAGATAAAAAGCGCAAACGAGGCCGTTATGCCCGCCGCCGATGATGATCGCGTCGTATGTCTTGGTCATGCTTTCGCACCTTCGCGGTGGGCCGTTGGTAGCCCCTCCCCTTCAGGTTCAAAGCAATGCTTTGAAGGGTTGGGGTGGGGCCGTCCAGCCCAGCGATCCGGCAACGTATCAAGTGCGGTGCCGGTTGTCGTAATTACGCCCTCAATCTGTTGTCCAACTTCGGCGTTCGTGAACCGAAGGACGCGATAGCCCAACTCGGCCAGTCGGTTGTCACGCACGCCGTCGCGCCGAGAGTCGTGCGTTTCGCCATCGACCTCCACGATCAGCGCCTTTGACGGGCACAGGAAGTCGACGATGTACCGGTCGATCACCGTTTGCCGCCGAAATTTATAGCCGTTCAACTGGGATCGGCTGAGGTGCCGCCAAAGTATCACTTCGAGCGGCGTTGGTTCTTTACGCAGTTGATTTGCGAAACCCAGCAGCCGTTGGTCACGCATGTGGCGACGGCCCCACCCCAACCCCTCCCCTGAAGGGGAGGGGCTTTTGGATCCGTCCCCATCCGGCAGGAGGCGGAGTCAGCGCGCACACCTCCGGCACCAAAGTCCGCATTCGCCGCGCGAGTGCGCGCAGGCAAACTTCGCTGGTGCCGAGCGGGCCGCGCACGAAGCTGCTCGACTTCATGCCGTCCTGGACGCGCGCGACCAAATCCGAATCCTCCTGGCTGACGCGGCGGTTGATGCGCCAGTTGAGCGCGCGCGCGACACGCATTTCGCGGCGGTCGTCGGGCAGCGCGTAAGCGGTTTCGCGGATCATCGTCGTGTCGGGCGTCAGCGGGATGAACTGCATGAAATCGATCTGGTCGGCATACAGGTCGAACGCCACGTTCGGCCACAGCTTGTAGTAGAACCAATAGCGCTGCCGATCCGCCGGCAGGTGATCGACATTCGGTAAATGCTGGAAATATAAGCGCTCGGACAAACTGGCCTTGGGATCGAGCGCGATCGGTCCGCCGAGCCGGTCGACCCATTCGGTCGCCTGCACCGCATAGGCGTCGCCCGGGAACAGCCGCTTGAGGCCCGGATGCGCGACGGGAATGTGCAGGCCGTCGGAGTAATTGTCCGAGATGTTCTTCCAATTGGCCGGGCGCGGGCGGGTGGTGACGCGACCGATCGCCTGCATCTCCTCCAACCGGTAGGGCGCGATCTCTGCCTCGAACGGCGCCATCATTTCGGCGACCGACGCGGGCGGCGTTGCGATGCTGGCGAAGACGAACCCGCGCCAGATTTCGATCGGATATTCGACCAGGCTGTGTTCGCGCGGATCGAGCGCGGGATAATCGCGGCGGTTGGGGACGCCCGACAAGCGCCCGTCCAGCTCGAACGTCCAGGCGTGATAGGGACAGATCAGTTTTTTCGCACAGCCCGCCGAACCATCGAGAATCCGCGCGCCGCGGTGGCGGCAGACATTGGCGAACGCGCGGACGGTATTATCCTCACCCCGGACCGCGACGATGTTTTCGCCGAGGATCGACAGCTGACGCCAGTCGCCCGCATCCGGAATGTCGTTCAGATGACAGACGATCTGCCATGACGGGGCGAACACCCTCGCCTTTTCGGCGGCGAGCATATCGGCATCGGTATAGGCCCAGGCCGGCAGACCGTAATCCGCTTCGTCCGTCGCCGTGATGAGCTTTGCCGCCGTGGCCATGCGCTTTGCCTTCCACCATTGGCGATAGCGGGCGCATGGGTGGGTGGGAAGATCGACGAGAGGCGTTCGAATGGCCGAATGCGTCCGATCCGCAGCCGTTCAGCTGGCCAAAACCCGGTTTCGCCCTTGGGCCTTGGCACAATACAAGCCTGTATCGGCACGGTGAATCGCCGCGATATTCGCGCCGTGATCGCCCGACGTCACCGCGACGCCGGCGGAGAATGAGATTACGCCCAGCGGCTCGTCATTCTCGCGCAATTTGAGTTTTCGCACCGACAGGTCCGCGCGCGCCGCATCGAGCAAGGCCATGCCCGAATCTTGGTCCTCGTCGTCCATGACCACCAGGAACTCCTCGCCGCCCCAGCGTCCGACGAAATGCGGTGCGCAGCTCGCGGCGAGCGACGACGCGACCAGTTTGAGCACGCGATCCCCGACCCCGTGGCCGAAGCGATCGTTGACCGATTTGAAGTGATCGATGTCGCAAATTCCGATCGCGCGCGGGCGACCGCCATCGGCCAGGCGCTGAAGATGCCGGTCGATCGCGCGCCGGTTGCCCAGCCCCGTCAATTGATCGCGTTCGGCATCGTCGCGCGCGGCTTCGAGTTCTTCGCGCAGCGATTCGACTTCCTTCGCGGCGGCGTTCAATTCCTCTTCGGCGCGACGCGACCGTTCGATCATGCGGGTGACGATCTGTACCGTGCGCGCCTCGTCGCCGGCAAAGCCTTCGGCTTCCGCGCTCAGGTCGCGCGTGAACGCACCGGTGGCGGCCGCCGCGCTCGACGCGACCTCGCCCAATTTGATGGTTTGATGGCGCAGCGCATCGCGTTCGGCATCGTTGTTGGACGCCGGTTCGGCATGGGCGTTTTCGCTGGCGTAGAGCGTCACGATTTCGTCGGCCTCGCCCTGCCGGATGCGCACACCGCCTTCGGTGATCGCATTGACCGCGCGCCCGATCTGCGATTTCGGCTCGGTCAGCGCGATATAGGCCAGCGTGTAATTTTCGGGTGTCGGCGGCAACCATTGCTGGGCGAGAAACGCCAGCGCGTTTTCCGCATCTGCCTGGGTCGCGCTCGACATGATCTGGCCCCCCCAAACGTTGAACGTCTGCAGCCATACACGGCGATAGTTAACGATTCTTCAGCATGCTGATCTGGATCAACGCTCGCGTGGCATCCTTATTTCTTGAATGCCGCCACGCCCTGGATCGCCTTGGTCGCATCGCTGCCCTGGATCAGATAGTCGATCCCGGCGAACGGCGCGCCATTGCCCGAGAAAAAGCCGTTGACGAAGGCACTGCACGATCCGCCACAGCTGGCGCCCGCGCCGGTCACGCCGACGCTGCCCGAAAAGCCCGTGCCCTGCGCCGCGCTGGTCGTGCTGGTGGTGTAGCTCAGCCCGCCGGCGCCGGGTGCCGCCGCGCCGCCGGTCGTGGCCATCGCATAGGCCGCGCCGCCGACCGTGACGGTCGAGGTGATGCCGACCTTCTTTGCCGCGAAATCGACGCCCAGCGTGCCGGTGAACGTGCCGGGCGCGGACGATCCGTCCTCGACCGTCGGGGCAGTGGCGCCCGCCAGGGTGTATTGCGCCGTGCCGCTGGTCGGCATGTTGGTTGCGGGTGCGCCGCTGACGATATGAAAGCCCTGATTTGCCGACCGGGCGGCGAACATCTTGCTCGACCCGAGGAAGGTGCCGCTGGCCGTCCCGCCCGACCAGCGCGACCAGGCGATGGTGTCGGTCGCCGACGTCGCGATGCCGCCATCGACGGTGTTGGTGCCGCTGGACACGGATTCGGTCGTGGCGGTGCGATTGGCGAAATTGGTGATCTTGCCCGCGCTGTCGGCCGTGACGAGATAGTCGCTGCGCACGTCTCCGCCGACGCCGCTGCCGGCATAAGCCAGCTGGCGGCTGTCCGCCGCGGCGGGGGGCAGGGCCGGCGATCCGGCGGGTGGCGTCGCGGTAAAGCTGTCCTGGCTGAACACCGCCGCGCCGAGCAGGCTGGTGCTGCCGGTGAAGATGCCGGTGGCTTCGTAGGTCAACGCGGCAAGCGCACCGCGCGTGTCGCCGGTCTGGATCGTGTAGCTGATGCGGCAAAGCGAGGCGGGAACGCAGTTGGTGCCGCCCGTCGAGTTGATCTGGCCGCTGGCGAAAACCGTGCCAAAGCCACCATCGCTGCTGTTCATCGACAGCGACGGCGAGGCGATCCCGCCCGACGACACGAAATCGCCCGTGTAATTGCCGAGGCCGAAATTGGCGGACAGGTGCAGGTCGAGACCGAGCTTGGGCGCGGTCGCGAACAGGATGCCGATCCGCCCCGTCAGCGACGACGAGATCAGCGTGCGCGCGTCCGACGCGATCGGCGCGGTCGCGCCGCTGAGCGTGTAGGTCGCACTGCCAGCGACGGTGACCGTCGTCGCCGGGACCGGCCTGACGGCGGCGTAGAGGAACCCCTGGGCCGGCGTGTAGAGCAAGCGCCCGTTCGGTGCATCGACCTCACCGCCGTTCCAGCGCCCGATCTGCCAGCCCGAACCCGATTGCGCGTCGGCGGTCGTCGCCGTTACGCGGTAATAGCTGGATGTCGGGTCGAACGTCGCGGCGGGATCATTGACGGTGCCGGTCTTCTGCAACCCGAAGGTCTTGATCGCCCCTGCCGCGTCGAGCAGCACGTTCGCCTGCGTCTGATAATAAGTGAATGGCACTCCGCCGTTCGCGCCATAGGGCCCGGTGGCGACAATGTTGACCAGGCCGTTATTGACCTGCCCGGCGGGGTTCACGAACCCGCTCTTGCTCGGATCGCCGCTGGTCGTGCCCGCCGCGACCGTGGTCGGCAATGCGGCGGCGGTGGTCGATTGGAACAGCGCCGCCCCGGTGATGCCGCCGGTCACGCCAAAGGTGTAGACCAATCCGGCGCGCGACACGTCACCACCCGCGAGATAGCCGCTGACATCGCCGAGGCAGCTCGTCCCGCCGGTGCGTCCGGCACAAGCGGAACTGCCCGTCGAACCGGTGACGCTGATCTGGCCGGTCAGCACGCCGGTGTTCGAAATGCTCGAATTCAGGGCGCCGCCGCTCAGCGTGCTTGTCGTGATCGTGTAAATCTTGCTCCCGCCCGTCTCCGGCATCGTCACGGTGCCCGAAAAATCGAACACCGGCTTGCTGCCGAAATCGATCCGCAGCAGCGCGTTGGTCAGCGTGCCCGGATCGGACAGGCCGTCGACGAAATTGGGTTTGGTGGCGGAGACGAGCGTGTAATTCGCGCTGCCCGACACCGGCAGGATGCCGGTGAACGGCGCGGTGACGAGATAGGCCAGCCCTTCCCTGGCATTGGGCTGGAAGCGTTCGTTGCTCGCCGGGCCGACCGAGGTGCCATCGGTCCAGCGACCGATCGACATCACGGTATTGGCCCAGACATCGGTGTTGATGGTCGTACCGAGGCTGTGCGTCCCGAAACTTTGCAGCGCGCCGTTATTGTCCACGACCGCGCCCGAAGCGCCGCCCAGAGTGCGCGATCCAGTGACGTTCGCCACATTGGAGGCGACCGATGCCGTGCCCGCATAGGTCACCACCAGCCCGCTGGTCGCGGCAAGTGTCGCGCCGCCGGTGCCACCGGGCGTGGTCGGCGTGACGCTGTGCGGCAGCGTCGGTCCGGGCAGAGTCGGGGTCGATGTCACCGTCTGCGCGCCGGTGCCGAAGATCGCGCCGCCGATGATCTGTTTGGCGCCGCCGCCGATCTGGTACGTCACACCCGCCTGTGTCGCGCCGGTGCCGAACAGCGACCCATAGGCATTGCCGAAACATCCCGAAGGACACGGGCTGCCCGTGACTGTCCCCGTCGCGTTGATCTGGCCAGCGATGCTGAAGCCCGAGCTGGAGTCGGTCGGGTTGGCCGGATCGCCACCAACCTTGAGCTCGTACGTCGATCCGGCGAGTCCGATCAGGAAGTCCAGCCCGACACGCCGCGTGGCGAAGTTGAGCGTCATCGATCCGGAGAAACTGCCCGGATTGGCCGATCCGTCGACGAATGTCGGCGCAAGATAGGACAGCAGATTATAGGTGATCAGCCCGGTGGTCGGCAGCTTCGACACCGGGCTGCCCGCGATGACGTAATCGCCCTGCCCCGCGGTCAGCGGCTCCGGTCCGTTCAAGGTTTCGCCGACGGTGCCACCGGCCCAGCGCGTCCAGGCGATGATCTGGCCGTTCGCGGCCTTGGCAAAGCCGTGATCCGGCGCGGATGCGGTGTCGCGGGTGATGGTGTTGGCCGTGCCGAGCATGACCCGATCGAACGTTCCGTCGGCTTGCGCGGTGACGGTCACGGTATCGGCCGCCATCGGTCCCTTGGCATTGTGACGGATGAAGCCGACCGGCGTGCCGAACAGGCCCGTGGGTGAGGGTGTCGGGGTCGGGGTC